>JBLIAZ010000090.1:0-10271 GCA_047631875.1 Saprospiraceae bacterium | reverse complement strand
AATAAAAAAAGCCCCTTTTCACAAAGGGGCTCATTGTCTTGGCAGAGGAGAAGGGATTCGAACCCCCGATACTATTGCTAGTATACACGCTTTCCAGGCGTGCGCCTTAAACCACTCGGCCACTCCTCTCTTTTGAGACTGGTAGTAAAGCACTAATCTTGCCGCAAAACTAAGGAATTAATTTTAATATAATTTCGTGCAAAGTCATATTCTGTATCTATCAATTTGTCTTGATACGAAAAGCGAGAAACTTACTTCATGATGGAAACGCAAACGACAAAAAACAAGAGTTAAAAGTGTTTTTATTCTCTTTGGGCGATGATAATCAGAGGTGTTTGTTTTAAGGCAAAACAACATCTTCTCTTATAAGCCAGTAATATAGGGGGGTTAGTAATTGCTCAAAAAAAATTTTCAAGAGAGTGGTAGTGTACCTTTGAGTAGTTTTCGGAAACGTTTTTATTATAAAGTTCCAAGAAAAATTTATTGCAAGAAGTAAATTAGTATCTTTGCGCAAAATTATACCGCAGACAATGACAATTACTTCCTTGTAAATAATCAAAAAAGGAGTTTCCGAATAAGGGATTTGACATGGTTTTTTGTCTAGGGTTAATAACACATAACACAAAACAAATGAAAAAGATTATCAAAGTATTGACTGTACTTTTAACAATGACAATGAGCTTGCAAGCCCAATTTGGAGGTTTGCCAGAATGGCCATTGGTTACCGCATCTCCAAATTATTTGGAGCCTACTATTACTGGGTATACACCACATGAAGTTGTAGATTGGGCTACAGGTACAAACGTGAATGCAATTCCTAATACCACTCCTACTTTAGGACGTGACAATTGGGCTCCAACTCAGGCGGGATATGATGACTGTGGAAATTTGGCATTTTATGTTCTCCACTCAGGGGTAACAACAGAAAGTAATGCGCTAGAAATTTATCGTCCTGACGGCACCTTGTTGTTAGGTAAAAGCACGACGCCTGCAGCACCAAATGGGAATAGGTCTGATGATGAGATGCAAATTGTGAAAAGGCCAGGGTTTTCAAACCAATGGTTTTTGATTTATGGAAAGCAAAATGGCGATGGGTATAATTGTGTTGAGGTGCTTTATTCTTTGGTTGAAATTAATGGAACCGCAGCGACCTATGTTACTCTTAGTACAATCGTACAAAAAGACATTTCGTTAACTGCTCCGGCAGTAGGAGGTTGCATAGGTGACCCGGAATCTTCAAGGTTGTATATTCATGCAAAAGCAGCTTCAAGAACATCTAAAACCATCGCTGGAAATGGTCATGACTTGTACTTACACCGACGTTATGATGACATAACTCCTAAGCGAGTTGGTAATTCGACTTTCTCCATAGATCGATTCGAAATTAGTCAGCAGGGGATATCTTGGTCAGCAAATTCGGGGTCAGTATCATCCTATGGGTGGGGCTTGCTAGCGGCTGGAAGTCCATTGGAATTATCACCATTAGAAAATAAGCTTGCCGTAATGGCCAGAACACAATCAGCTAACTTACAAACAATTTATGTTTTTGATTTGACTACAACCGTTTCTTCTGTAACATGGAGTACTGGTGCGAACTGGAACAATTTGAATTGGGGAGTAGGGACAGATCGTTACACCGTTGGTTCCACTGTTAATCATAGTGGTAGCGAATATCAACTGTTGTCGATACCAAGTTTTAACGTTTCACCTACAGACCCAATATGGGGGGCCTCCTTTTGGACAGTTGTTGGATCTTGTAATGTTGGATTAAATAATACTCCAGATGTCATTAAAATTGCTGACCTGTTGGTTGAGCCGGATGTTACCAACAGCACTACAACAGGCTATAATGCAACGCCTGGAATTTTATCAACTTATTCAAGTGCAAGAAGCCTAGGATTGGGAACAAGTTATCTTCGTTTTTTAAGGAATTACGATCGTAAAATTTCTCATTGTGAATTTAGCTGGGACGGTAACAGCTTATACACAACATGTGGAGGTTATCAAAATGCTGGTCATGGAAATTTGACATATTTATCTCAAATTGATTTGAAAAACAGTCATAATGGCGTTCATCCAGTTCGTATTCAAATTGAAACAGTCCTTAATGCTTCAGGGACGGATGATTGGAATCCAACTACTGGACTACAAATTCCGTCATGGTCAGGAGTTTCATCAAATGGAACAACTAATTCAACTCTGATCACTCATTTTTTAAATTACCATGGGTTGTATAGTGTACAGTCATGTGTTAATGGAAATTTTTATTTTACCAAACAGCATCAAAATCAACTGTTTGTTATTCCAACTCCAAACGCATCTTTATCGGTTAATCTAATTCCTGGTCAAATTGACCTGTCAACAACAGCAGACCCTAACATTACTTTGCAAGGTTTTCCTTTGTATACGCCAGATCAAATTGATGGATTTAATTATTTGAGGGCTGATTTTATCACGGTGGATATTCCAGTACAATATCAAGAATCATCAACAGGATGTACATTTACTTGTGGAACTTTAGGTTTTTCAGTAGTTGATCAGGCTGGTGTCACGATTTCAAGTTTTGAAATGAACGAATGTCCTGATGTGTTTTCACCATGTTTGTCAGTGACTGAATCCTATAATCTAGTGGGTGCAAATGGTGTTGTGTTTAACAATGCAATTGTCAATGGAAATTTAAATTTTCCAGCAGGATCAAACGGTGTCTTTGATTTTACAACAGACGTAGCAAACCCGGAGGCTTGTTGCCCTACATTAAATGGGGTAGATGTTGATCACCTTACTTTGTATTCTGTAAATACTACAATATCAAGTGACTTGACTTGGGATCACAAAATTTACATTGATGACAACGTAACAGTTACCATTGACAATGGTGCTATTCTTGACATCACAACGGTAGATGTTATTTTTGGTGAGTGTGCTAAGTTGTTATTTACAGACGGCGCAATCATCAGGGCTACTAACTCTGTATTTCGTCCTTGCGACATGTTTGGAACATGGGCAGGTGTGGAGTTTGACCAAAGCGGAGTCCCTGCTTCTGGAATTGTGAATGAATGTACATTTAAAAACGCAGGGAATGCTATTCGAATATTCAACAATGGAGTTATAACGAGCACAAATGTTCGTCTCACCAATAACCTTTTTTCAAATTGTGCTACTGGTGTATCTATGAGCAGAATTATTTTGGAAAGAGGAATTACTGGAAACACTTTTCAGGTGGACGAGGATGCTCCTCAAGCCTCACCGTGTTATAATCCTTCTGCAAGAACAGGTATTAATGTGTCAAACACGACCATAAGTTCTGTCATTTCTCAAAATAATTTTATAAATAATTTTGAAAATGTTAATTTTCGTGGAATTTCTCTTAGTTTCTGTAACGAAGGAAGTATATCCAACAATCATTTTACCAATAATTCCACTGCGATTTCTTCTGGTTATTGTAGCAGCCTGGACATTGAAAACAATGATTTTGAAACCAATCGATATACTGACCGGGTATATGCCCAAATTTCAACGGGATTTCTTAACACTTCAAGAATTATAAACAATAGGTTTTATAATTCGGCAACAAACAATAAATCTAGTGTAAGCAGTGTTCGGGCAATCAGTTTGTATATGTGTTCTGTGGTGAACATCAAACTAAACAGCATTACGAATTTTGAAACAGGGATTCAAACTAGGGAGGCGGTTAATAGTAACATTTCTGAAAATGACATCCGGGACTGTTGGTATTATGGGATCTATAATGATAACCCGAAGAATGTGGATGTTTCTTGCAACGTGATCAACATGGAGCCTTTTGGTGGAAGAAACACCATGGGTATTGCTACGTTTTTCGATACATATACAGATTTCCCTGGTAGCATTCGAAACAATTGTATTTTTGAAACAAATACAGCGATCCACATAGAAAACAAGATTTCGAGTTCAACCTCTGTAAGTCCTGAAATTATCAACAACTACTTGTATAATTATTCTGAGTTTGGAGTTACCTTGCTTCAGGTTGACGCGAGTTCAGCTTTTGGAACAGCGTTGACACAACAAGATGCAAGTAAAAACACGTTCCATAGTAATAACATTCCAAATGGAGCAGTGGACATCATAGCTGGCCCTTCAGTTAGCACAACTGTTTATGGTAGCTTTGGTCTTTCAACCTTAAGTGGATTAATTACACCGGTTGGAACAGGCCTGTTTAATTCAACTGCATCTTGTGGTTCTCAAATAGGAACGGTGTTTTCTGGAATTCTTGACGATGAAATTTGTGATCGCTTAGAAGGTCATGAAGCTAATTTCCCTCCAGTAATTTATCGTCAGTCGTCTTCTGAAGACTATAATTTTGACAAATTATCTCCTTCAGAAATAGAAGCGCCGAAGGTTAGCGACATCAGTTCTTCTTATGCTTCTGTTACTCCTAATCCAGCGACAGATGAAGTCACTATTGAAGTAAACTCAGCGGAAGGGGATGAGGTCACTGTTACTTTCTATAGTACTCATGGTGAAATGGTGAAGCAACTCCGATTGGTGGGAAAAAACGCATCTCAGAAAATATCAGTTGCTGATTTTGCTCCTGGGATGTACATCATTAGCGTAACGGACAATACCTCTACTATTAATCAATTGAAATTGATAAAAAAATAGACTAGTATTTTAATACAAAAAGGGAGGCTCATTTTGAATGAGCCTCCCTTTTTTATTGATAATGGCGTGCTGTATGCTTTGAAGATTAAATATTACTTATAAACAGCGAATTATTTTTTATTAAAATAACCCTTCTTTTGGTAAAATTTGAGTGTTTGGTTGTCAACATTTCCTAAAACACTATCTTTACCCCATGGACAGCAGACGGCAACAAAAGGTTTCAAAAGTAATTCTTCAGGATTTAGCTGATATTTTTAGGAGGGAGTCAAAAACGATGTTTGACGGGGCCTTCATTACGGTGACTATTGTCAGGGTGAGTCCGGATTTGTCGACAGCTCGTGTGTTTTTGAGCATCATGGGCAAAAACAAAGAGGAAATCATGAAGCTCATTGAAAAACAAAATAAGTCTATTCGTAGAGATTTGGCTGCGCGGGTGCGTCATCAGTTGCGAAAAGTGCCTGAGTTGCTATTTAAAATAGACGATTCTTTGGATTATTACGAGGAAATAAATGAGTTGCTAAAATAGGGCATGATTAAAAAGTGAAATTCCAATTTTTCATAGCGTTGCGTTACTTGGTTGCTAAAAAAAGCAACAACATCATCAATTGGATCACGGGAATATCGGTGGCAGTGGTGTGCATTGTTACTTGCGCACTGATTATTATACTGTCAGCTATGAATGGACTTTCGGAGTCGGTCATGGATTTATATTCGGACTTTGACCCGGACCTTAAGATTACTGCAGCACAAGGAAAAAGAATTCATACTCCTGAAATTTCATACGAAAAAATTAAAGCTGTCAATGGGGTGGAGGTCCTTGTGGAATCCATTGAAGAAACAGTGCTGTTAAAATACCGCGACCATCAGGAAGTAGCCACTTTAAAAGGGGTAACTCCGGAGTTTGAGCAAATGACCAAGATCGAAGAAAACTTGGTGGACGGCTTTTATGCGCTCAAAGGAAATGGAAAAGACATGTGCGTTTTGGGTACCGATTTAGCCCTAAAGCTAGGGGTTAATGTGGGCTTGTTTGAACCTATTCATGTGTATGTTCCAAACCTATTTGGAGGGGCTAGTTTTGGGGGTGATTTTTTTAAAAGTGTAGCAGCAAGCCCTGTGGGGGTTTTTGACATCACAACTGACTTTAACGCCAAGTATTTGCTGGTCAACAAAGAACTTGCGGAAAACTTATTGGGACTTGACAAGGAGGTAAGCAGTTTGGAAATAGGTTTAATCCCTGGGGCAGATGCTCAAGTGGTTAAAGCTGAAATTCAAAAAATCATAGGGGAGGAATTTGTAATAAAAACTCGCTTTGAACAAAACGAATTTTTATTCCGCTCCATCAATGCGGAAAAGTGGATTACCTTGCTAATATTGTCTCTCATCGTGGTCCTGGCGGTGTTCAACGTCGTGGGTTCGCTTACGATTTTAATCATTGATAAAAACAAAGACATATACGTGCTGCAAAGTATGGGGGCCAGCCTCAATACTTTACGCGCAATTTTTTGGATGGAAGGTTTGCTCATTTCCTTTTTTGGGACAATGATCGGCTTGGTGTTAGGGCTGACAGCTTGTTGGCTTCAAGACAAATACTGTTATTTTGGTTATGGAGCGGCAGGAGGAATTGATTGCTTTCCTATTTTGATTGACTACATGGACATTGTCATTGTTTTTGGGATGGTTAATTTTATTGCGTTGCTTACTTCCTTGGTGCCAATCATTAGGGTCAAAGCAGCATTGTCGTCTAAGTAAATTTTTAGTACCTTCTTGTTTGAAACCATGACTGACAGTAATTGATTGGTCACGTTAAAACTTTTGTCATATGAGCACAGGCACAGATTATTCATTTCACGATTATTATCAGTTCCGAGAATTACTTTCCACTGAACAAAAAATGGTCATGCAGACCACAAGAAAATGGGTTAATACATCGGTGCTACCCATTATTGAGGAAATGTGTCAAAGCACGAAATTTGACTTGAGTTTGCTCAAAGGGCTTGCTAATGTAGGGGCTTTTGGGCCTTACATTCCAGTAGAATATGGTGGTGCGGGCTTGGATCAAATTTCCTATGGTTTGATGATGATGGAATTGGAACGAGGGGACAGCGGTATTAGGTCGTGCGCTTCGGTACAAAGTTCTCTGGTGATGTACCCCATATTTAAATATGGTTCGGAGGAGCAAAAAATGAAATATTTACCAAAGTTGGCCACTGGTGAAATGATTGGTTGTTTTGGTTTGACAGAGCCAAACTCGGGATCAAATCCGGGAGGGTTAACTTGTCATTATACCGACGCTGGTGATCATGTGGTTTTGAACGGTTCAAAAATGTGGATTACTAACTCGCCACTTGCCGATGTGGCTGTGGTGTGGGCAAAAAATGAAGAAGGAAGAATTCACGGGTTACTTGTTGAAAAGGGCATGGAAGGATTTACCGCTCCCGTGATAAAAAACAAATGGTCTTTGAGAGGAAGTGTTACTGGGGAACTGGTTTTTGACAACGTAAAAGTATCAAAAGCAAACATTTTGCCTGGACGAAGTGGGTTGGGAGCACCGCTTTCTTGTTTGGATTCTGCACGTTACGGAATTGCTTGGGGAGCCATTGGGGCGGCCATGGTTTGCTATGATTCAGCACTTAAATATGCCAAAGAGCGGATTCAATTTAAAAAGCCCATCGCGTCTTTTCAACTGACTCAAAAAAAATTGGCAGAAATGCTGACCGAAATAACCAAAGCTCAGCTGCTCACATGGAGACTTGGCTCTTTAAAAGACGAGGACAAGGCCACTTCAGCTCAAATTAGCATGGCAAAACGAAACAACGTGGAAATGGCTTTGAATATTGCTAGAGAAGCTCGTCAAATTCATGGGGCAATGGGTATCACTGGGGAGTATCCTATCATGCGACACATGATGAACTTGGAGTCGGTCATCACTTACGAAGGAACACACGACATTCACTTACTCATTACCGGTGCCGACATTACGGGAATTTCTGCCTTTGAATGATTTTTCGAACGGACAATAACGCTCGATAAAATATCCACAATGAACAGGCGAACAAAACGGGAAGCAACGGAGAATAATATCGCTGCTCTAGTCCTCTTTGAACAAAAATCAAATATGCAATGTTCAAGCTAATGGACAGGATTAACCACAGGTGTTTCCTTATTGTTTTTGGATTAACAAGCAAGTAACAAAACGGTAAGAAATAAATTGCAAAATTGAGTAAAGACGTAAAAAGACTAAACAATTTTATCCAACTACTTTGACCGTAAGTGTTCCAAAACAGAAACAGGTTTAGATGCGATTGCCACACAATAGATTTGAGCACTTTTAAAGGAGTAATAACCCAAGACCTGAACGTATGTTCTTCTTTATATTGACGTGTAAATTCATCAAATTTTTGTGCCACTAACTCCTCTTTTGCGCTGTATTTATTTTGCGCTGCATAAACCGCAATTTCTGAGATGCTTTGCTGGTAAATGTGAACATACTTTGTCAAGGTGTCTTGACCTATTAAAGCAATGCTGTTGTCATCAAAAATGCTGAGTGGAAATTGAATGTCTTCCCATTCATGATTAAGTTGCGCAGCAGTTTCGTGCTTTTTACTCCACTCATGGTAATCTTGTCCACTAATGCTAAAGAGCTTAACCAGTTCATAGATCGACTGGTGAGGAGCTCGCCAAATGCTGTTGTTTGAAGGGCTATATATTTCATAAAAGGTAGAAATCCCTGTTATTTCTTTCCCTAATTTAAGGTTTCTATGTTCCCATAAAACTGTCGGCCCAAATGCCAAAATTAATCCCAGAATAGACAATAGTGCTTTTCTGACTAAGGGTGCTTTTATTTTGAAAAAAATAGATAATAACAATAACGCAAAAGTTCCATAGACAGGACGCGTGATGAATAGAAATCCAAAAACTACGCAAGCAAACAAGAAAATTAAGGTAGTACCACGTTTTTCTGCCCGATGGTTTTTCTGCCTCGAAAAGGCATACAATGCAAATAGTAGAAATATTAACGCAGGCGAAATCCCCTCAGTTAGAGTGTAAAATACATAACCACTAAACGACGGTACTATGCCTAAAAAAGCGGATGAAACGAATGCTAGTTGTTTTGGAAATCCCCAGTGCAATAGCAACATGAAAAGGGTCCCTGCAACAAGTGCCATGGATATACATTGGGTTGTTCGAATTAATGATAGCGCAGTAGCTTCTTTGAATATTGCAAAAAACGGAAGACAAAATACTCCATATCCTGGGGAACGCATATAATTACTCTGGATTCCTAGAGTACCATCATTCCAACCAGTATTATTCAAGTAGTTTTTGGCCGGCAGCAAGTAGCTGACATCGTCTGCTGTTTTAACCGTTGTTTCCAATCGTAGTTTTGCCCCGCCTTCAATGCTGCTTTTAATGTTCAAGCGATTTATCCCGAAAATGCTAATAAAGGAAATGAGGGTCACCAGGAAAAACTGTGTCCACTTATTTTTCAATGTTTGATTGAAGGTCATTCGAGTTAAAATAACTGGAAATTAATTGATGATTTTTGTACCTGCATCACCTAAAACTGCTTTTCCGACTTTTAGAGCATGGCATATGTACACTCTTTTTACCCCCGATGAAATTGCGTTAAAAGCATTGTCCAGTTTTGGGATCATTCCAGAAGAAATGACACTCTCACTTTTTAGTTCCCGATAAGAAGTGGAATTAATTTCTGCAATGACAGAACTTTTGTCGTTGAAATCTTTCAAGACACCTTCTAGTTCAAACCCATAAATAAGTTTTGTTTCTACTCCCGATTTTGCTAATGCAATGGCAACTTCCGAGGCTATTGTGTCCGCATTGGTATTAAGTAGGTTTCCTTTACCATCGTGTGTAAGAGGAGCTAAAATGGGTACAATCCCGCTGGCTAATAAGGTGTTCAGTAAATCGGTATTTACCGAATCCACATCACCAACCCAACCGAAATCAATAGTAGCGTGTTGTCGTTTATGTGATTTTATCAAATTGCCATCCGCACCAGTTAAACCCAGAGCGTTGATGCCATTTTTTTGTAATTGAGTCACTATTTTTTTGTTGGTTAAGCCACCGTAAACCATGCTTACCACTTTTAACATGGCGTCATCCGTTACCCTACGCCCTTCGATCATGGTTGTCTTTACCCCTAGTTCATCGGCAATTTTTGTGGCTAACCTTCCTCCTCCATGCACCAAGATTTTGGCCCCTTCGATTTCGGAAAAAGACGTTAAAAACAGCGCTAACTGTTCCTCGTCTTCAATAATTCCTCCTCCTATTTTTACAATGTTAACTAGCATTATTGATTCGCTTTATTTGGTTAAAAGCTCTTGTATGATGGTTTGAATACTAACCACCCGGTTTCCTGCTTGTTCAATGTGAATGGCGTTGTCGCTGTCCATTACCTCGTCTGACACTACTACATTTCGCCGCACAGGTAAGCAGTGCATGAATTTAGCGTTGTTCGTTAAATCCATTTTCTTCTTAGTAACCATCCAGTCTTTGTCAGTAGGTAAAATTTCACCGTACTCCATGAACGACGACCAGTTTTTGGCATAAATAAAGTCGGCTCCTTCAAAGGCTTTTTCTTGATCGTATTCAATGGCTGCCTTTGTTCG
>JBLIAZ010000089.1:0-10295 GCA_047631875.1 Saprospiraceae bacterium | reverse complement strand
TCACCAATATTGGTCCTGATACGCAAGTGTTTGGGATTAATTTTGCTATCCAACCGAGGTTATAGGGTTGAAATCAAGGTCGTCGTCCATGCAAGATTCCCGCTATTTTTTTTATCTTTGCCGACTTCTCGAAAGGAGAATAAATAGCAATCACATTTAAGCAAAATATACAACATGAAGCTTTCTAAATTTAAGTTTGAATTACCTGAAGAATTAGTAGCCAAGTATCCAGCGGATGTCCGCGATGAATCAAGGCTAATGGTTGTCCATAGAGATACCGGTAAAATTGAGCACAGGATTTTTAAAGATGTTTTAGAATATTTTGATGACAAAGACGTCATGGTGTTCAACAACACTAAAGTTTTTCCAGCTAGAATGTATGGCAACAAGGAAAAAACAGGGGCTAAAATTGAGGTTTTCTTATTAAGAGAACTAGACCAAGAAAGTAAACTATGGGACGTTTTAGTTGATCCTGCTAGAAAAATCAGAATAGGAAATAAATTGTACTTTGGCGAAAATGAGGATTTTGTTGCTGAGGTAATTGACAACACAACTTCAAGAGGACGTACGTTAAGGTTTTTATATGAGGGACCTTATGATGAATTTAGAAAAAAGTTAAATGAACTTGGAGAAACACCGCTACCTAAGTACATTAACCGTGCACCGGAGGATAAAGACATTGAGAGGTACCAAACTATTTTTGCTAAAGTAGAAGGGGCTGTTGCAGCACCAACTGCTGGATTGCATTTTAGTAAAAACCTGATGAAAAAGTTAGAAATTAAGGGCATTGATTTTGCTGAAGTGACTTTACATGTGGGGTTAGGTTCATTTAGAACAGTAGAGGTAGAGGACTTGACTAAGCATAAAATGGACAGTGAAAAAATTGCCATTGATGAGAGGGCAACTGCAATTGTCAATAAAGGGAAAAAAGAAAAAAGAAGAGTTTGTGCTGTTGGAACTACGGTAATGAGGTCAATCGAAACTTCAGTATCTACTGACCATGAGTTGACACCTTACGAGGGGTGGACAAATAAGTTTATTTTCCCTCCTTACGAATTCAGTGTTGCAAACTGCATGATTACTAACTTTCATATTCCAGAATCTACTTTATTGATGATGACTTGTGCTTTTGGAGGTTACGATTTGATCATGGAGGCTTACAAAATAGCCATCAAAGAAAAATACAATTTCTTTAGTTATGGTGATGCGATGTTAATTATATAATTAATTGCACCGATGCTTGTAGTAAAGGATATTCTTGACAATAAAGAGGCAATTATTGAGGCGCTTTCAAAAAGAAAGGACAACGCTAAAGAATTGATTGGTCAGGTGTTAGCGTTAGACGCAGATCGAAAAAAAGCTATATTTTCACTAGAAGACATTCAGGCCGAAAGTAACAAAGCGGCCAAGGAAATAGGAATGCTTTTTAAAGAAGGGAAAGCACAAGAGGCAAATGAATTACAGCAAAAGGTACAGGAGGGAAAGGCCAGATTGGCTGATTTAAAATCTCAAAGTGAACTAGTTGAAAAAGCATTAAGAGAGCTTTTGTATACCATTCCAAATGTACCTCACAAGAGTGTGCCTGTTGGAAAATCAGAAAACGACAACGAGGAAATTAAGAGTGGAGGAACAATTCCTACTTTGCACGCTGGTGCTGTCCCTCATTGGGATTTATTAAAGACACATGATTTAGTTGATTTTGAAGTGGGTGTTAAAATTACAGGTGCAGGTTTTCCCGTGTACAAGGGGAAAGGCGCTAGGTTGCAACGCGCACTCATCAACTTTTTTTTAGACGAAGCTGTCAATGCAGGGTACAGTGAGGTGATCCCACCTTTGTTAGTCAACGAAGTTTCAGGTTATGGAACTGGTCAACTGCCGGACAAGGAAGGTCAAATGTACCATACTCAAGTAGACAATTTGTATTTAATCCCTACTGCCGAGATTCCAATCACTAACATGTACCGCGATGAAATTATATCAAGTGACAGGTTGCCTATTAAAAATGTAGCTTACACACCTTGTTTTAGAAGGGAAGCTGGTTCTTATGGGAAAGATGTACGAGGTTTGAATCGTTTGCATCAATTTGATAAAGTAGAAATTGTACAAGTGGTTAACCCAGCGGATAGTTATGAGGTGCTTGAAACGATGAAAAATCATGTGGAGTCATTACTGACTAAATTAGGTTTGCCATTCAGAATTTTGCGTTTGTGTAGTGGAGACTTAGGGTTTACAGCTGCATTGACTTTTGATTTCGAAGTGTTTTCAACAGCGCAAGACAAATGGCTGGAAGTAAGTAGTGTGTCTAATTTTGAGACCTACCAAAGCAATCGATTAAAATTGAGATTCAGAGAGGGGAAAGATAAGCCACAATTGGCTCATACTTTAAATGGAAGTGCGTTGGCCTTACCAAGAATTTTAGCATCCATATTAGAAAATTATCAGACTCCTGAAGGGATTGTAATCCCAGAGGTGTTGGTTCCTTATACCGGTTTTGATATTATTTCCTAAGGGGAATTCTAAAAATTACTTTTTCTTCGTTGAACTTTAAAATTAAAAGCCTCACATACTGATGTATGCTGCGTTTTTAATTTATCGTTCGCCTCAATAAATCTAATTTTTAGCCCCCTCCATAAAGCGCACTCAAGTAAGATTACTTTTTTGATTTGAGTGTTTTTGGCAATAAAAGCACCAACTTATCCCTTTTTACATCGAGTCTTTTTACTTTAGTATTTGTGAATATTTATACCAAAAAGAAATTATGGAAATACTTGCTGCTTGTTGTGGCAGTAATTATTGGGTCTGCATCCCTTTGGTATACTAATGACATTGTAAGTAAACTTGCTGTTGAGGAGCAAAAGAAGGTGGAATTGGTGGCCACAGCTACTAAAATTGTTACTTCAACTAGCGATTTTACAACGGACTTGAATTTTTCATTCAAGGTGATTCAAGATAACAATACTGTGCCTGTTATTTTAACTAATTCCAAAAATGAAGTTGTTTCATGGAGGAATTTAGACTCTGCAAAAGTGGTGCGTGACCCTTCTTATTTACCGATGATTCTCGATGAAATGAAAGCATATCATGAACCTATTTCTATTGAAATATCGGAGGGTGTCGTGCAGTATATTTACTTTAAGCCGTCAGTTTTAATTGATTTGCTTAAGTATTATCCTTTCGTTCAATTGAGCATTATTACGATTTTTATTGTCATTGGATATTTGGCTTTTTCGTCGTCCAGGAATGCGGAGCAAAATCAAGTTTGGGTGGGGATGTCAAAAGAAACAGCACATCAATTAGGGACTCCGTTGTCCTCGCTGTCTGGTTGGTTAGAGATATTAAAAAGTCAGGGAGTGGACGATTCCATCACTGTGGAAATTAACAAGGACTTGGTTCGTTTAAATACCATTACAAATAGGTTTTCTAAGATTGGTTCTCCCCCTGTATTACTGGAGGAGAATTTATACGATTTATTAAGTGCAACGATCACTTATTTGCGAGGTAGGTTGTCTAAAAAAGTTGATTTTACTTTCGACTTTACCTTACGTAAAGATTTGATTATCCCAATGAACAATGATTTAATAGCATGGGTCATTGAGAATTTATGTAAAAACTCTGTGGATGCAATGACAGGGGAAGGTACTTTAAAAGTACTCGTATCTGAGGGGAAATTGGGGCAGGTGTACATTGATGTCATTGATTCAGGAAAAGGAATTCCAAAGTCGGAATTTAATAAGATATTTAAGCCTGGATATACTACAAAAAAGAGAGGGTGGGGATTAGGATTGTCTTTGGTTAAGCGGATTGTAGAGCAATATCATTTTGGAAAAGTATTTGTAAAATCATCTGTTTCTGGAGAGGGAACTAACATTCGGATTTCGTTTAATCCAGAAAAAATAAGAGAAAACATACGATGATAAAGTTCCTTATGTTACTGTTGGTACTTTGTGGTGGCGTTTATGGACAGGATACGACATTGACAAGAAAGGAGCGCTTTAAAATTAAAAGAGATCAACGTGCCTTGTTAAATGATAAGTATAAAATTGCCTCCTTGTACTTTACTCAAACGGGTTTTCAAGATCAAAGAATGAGTCCGTTGGTTTTTAGTGGGTACGGAACAGCCCTGGATCTTCAAACCACGAGGTACAGTGATAAAAGTTTTCGAGATTTTCAAGTAAGAGGAATGTACAATATGAGTGCAGTCAGTGTACTTCCCAACGCTGTTTCGCATTTTTCAAAAGTTGACGTGAATTACTCCTGCCACTGGCGGATAAAAAAAACCAGTAAAGAAAAAATTTACTTTGGAGGTGGTTTTAATAACATGATGAACTTCCGGTATTACCCCCTCTTGGCAAATAATTCGCTGGGTTTTGATTTAAGTACTGGACTTTCTCCCTCGGTAGTTTGGATCAAGGAGAATGTGTTTAGAAAGAAATTGGTCCTCCAGGCTAAAGGAGGTTTTACTGCCGTAGCATTTGTGTTGAGGTATCCACAATTTGTGTACAATGGTACCGAAAGCACAGTGAAGGTTGTAAGTCAATTCAGTAGGGTGTTTTTTGAAATAGGACTTGCACCTAAATTTAAGTACAGCGAAGAAAATAGGTATTACTTTGCATACGTCTTTGACGCCTATGCATTTTCTTCTGCTGTGGATGGAAATAAAATCCGAACGTATGTCAATGGGATAAAATTTGGATTTTGGTTAAAAACTAAATAATGAGAGAGCTGCTTTTTTTCTTGATGTTATGCTTGGGTCTTACTTCTTGTAAAAGAGTTTTCTTTGATGAGGAGCCAGGAGTGAGCAATGCGGATATATTTGATCAGGTTTGGAATTACACCAATGAAAAGTACAGTTTTTTTGAGTTTAAAAACATCAATTGGGATTCGGTAAAAACGGTATATTCCAGTAAGATAACCAATGAGATTGGTGAGGATTCACTGTTTAATGTTCTTTCTGATATGCTGTATGTGTTGCGTGATGGGCATGTGAATTTAATAAGTTCGTTTGATGTGTCAAGGAATTGGAATTGGTACTTGGATTATCCTAGTAATTACAGCGAGAACATGCTTGAACGTCACTACTTTAAAGACAAACAACAGCTCATGGGGCCATTTACTGTTTTTGATTTTGGCGATGTGGGATATGTACATTACAGTAGTTTCAGCTCCACCGTGACTGGTAAAAAAATGGAGCAATTACTTACTAAATTCAAAAATCACAAAGGGTTAATTATTGATGTGCGCGACAATGGAGGTGGGGCAATTTCAAATGTGTACAATATTGGGAATTATTTTGTTTCGGAGCCTACTTTGGTTGCTTATCAAAGGGTAAAGAAAGGGATAGATAAAAATGATTTCACTGAATATGGCGGGGTTCAATTTAATCCTCCTGAAAATTTTAGTACCTATTTAAAGCCGGTGGTGATACTTACTAATCGTAAATGTTATAGCGCCACTAACATATTCACAACCATGATGGGAGCCTTGCCAAAGGTTACGGTAGTTGGAGATAAAACTGGAGGAGGCGGTGGAGTACCAACATATACCCAATTGTCAAATGGATGGTCGCTAAGGGTGTCTTCTTCTCAAATGCTTTCGTTAGATTTAATAAATAATGAGGATGGTGTACTTCCTGACAGGAAAGTAGATATAAGTATTGCTGATGAAAACAACAGCATAGACAGTATTTTGGAAGACGCTTTAGCCTTTTTAAGACAATAGTAAATGTACATTACTTTTAGACGGACAGATAAGGTAATTCTTTTTGTGTACCACTTGATTGGTTACCTAGTTGCTGTGTGCTTCGTGTTTTCTATTAGTTTTCATTTCTTGTTCTTTTTTACTGTTTCACTGTGCTTCCAAGGCTTGTTGTACATTAAATTATGGGAACAGTTCAAAGCTAAAATACCTAAATATGCCTCTTGGAGTAAGAGTCCTAACAGAAGGCTTCGTTCCGAAATTTGGTGGGCATTGTTCACTGGTTTGTATTTTGCTGGCAACACGCTGATGAGTATTGTGTTGTTTGAGAATGAGATTGACTTGACATGGAAAAACATTGTGTTTACTTGTGTTACGTTTACTTTGTGGGCTGTATTTGTCAATGCTGGTGGTGAATTTTTACATTTGATTTTTTCCGTAAAGCATGTGCAAGATAGCATTGAACAGGATAAAAATGAGGTCATTAAATTAAAAAAAGAAGTGCTTCAAGATTTAATAAGTCCACATTTCTTATTTAATTCTTTGAATACTGTTTCGTCAGTTATTTCAGAAAACAAGGCAAAATCAATTCGTTTCGTGAAGGAATTAAGTGATTTGTACGGTTTTATGCTAAGCGACAGTCATAAAACCGTGATTCCCTTAAAAAATGACATAGAACTAGCAAAAAAGTATGCCTTTTTGCTTAAAACGAGGTTAGAAGATGGGGTGGAGATAGATTTTAATGTTCCCTCGGAGTACGACAATTGTTTGCTTCCACCCATGACAGTTCAGAATTTGGTAGAGAATTGCGCCAAGCACAATGTGGTAAGTAAAAGGTCCGTCTTACGGATAAGCATTTATGTTGACGGCGGATATTTGGTTGTAAAAAATAATTTGAACCTAAAAATGAACAGTGGTAAGGGTTCAACTAATTTGGGACTGAACTACATTTGTTCACAAATTGAACAATTAAGCGACCAAGAGGTAGTCATTGATAAAACAAGAGAATTATTTGTGGTTAAAATTCCACTGATATATAAAGATACAAGGAAATCACTTCAAAAAGGGAGTAGTTTTTCAAGGAACAAGTAGTTGAAACTTAAAACCTGTACTATGAAAGCATTGATTATTGAAGACGAAGCTCCTGCGGCAAGAAAATTGAGGAATTTACTGAAGGAGATTGACCCGGAAATTATTGTGGTGGATGTATTGGAGTCAGTCGAGGAAGGGACGCTGTATCTTCAGGAGCAAGACCATCCTGATGTTATTTTTTGTGATATTCAATTAGCGGACGGAATCAGTTTTTTAATTTTTGAAAAAGTATTACCTAGATGCCCAGTTATTTTTATTACAGCATTTGATCAGTATGCAGTAAGGGCTTTTGAGGTGAACAGCATTGATTATTTATTGAAACCCTTTTCAAAGGAGCAGCTAGAAAAAAGCATAGAAAAATTGGATAATTGGATGCTAAAATCTGATGCTGGGATTAAGGAGCTAGTGAATGATTTTATTCCTAAAAAACCCAAACAGCGTTTTTTAATTAGCAAAGGGGACAGTTTGATTCCAATCAATTCCAATGACATTGCATACATTTATACCGAAGACAAAGCGGTGATGATCATGACCCTAAGTGGACAAAGTTATTTTATCAATTATTCATTAGACGAAGTGGAGCAGCAACTGGATGAAAATCAATTTTTCCGCCTTAATAGGCAGGTTGTCAGTAGTTTGAATTCGATAGAGAAAATATCCAATTATTTTAATGGAAAATTGAAAATTGAACTGAAACCGTCTTTTGGAGGTGAAATATTAGTGTCAAGGGTCAAGGCTCCTGTTTTTAAAAATTGGTTAGAAAGGTAGACATGCCGCAAGTATTTTAGTGAGTGGATATTCCAAATCCACCAACCAGTGGCGTTAAATTTTCCTCCAAAATTTTCAGGTAAGGATAAGAAAAAGCCGAAGTTATTTTGCTATCGTCAAACAAATCAAATTTGCTGTTAACTTGGGTGACTAGGACAAATGCGACAGTTAGTATTAACATCATCTTAACGCCGTTGAACAGTGCTCCTCCTGCTTTGTTTAGAAATCCTAACGATAAAATATTTACCACTTTCTCAACCAGTTTCCCTAGAAAATAGATGCCAAAAAGGATTGCAATAAAAGTCAGTGCAAAGGACAGTATAGGGATGTGTATGTCGAACTTATCACTTAAAAGCTGCCCTGTAAATCCTGAAAACTTAACAGCTCCCCAAACTCCTAAAACTAAGCCTGCAAGGGAAGCAAGACTAATGATAAGGCCTTTGGTGAACCCATGGTACATGGAATAAATCAAAGATATGATGACTATGATGTCTACTACGCCTATGTCCATTTATGCTAGTAAATTAGCCACAGCTTGGTTAATCTTCACATCTGAAATTTTGGCGTAATTAACGTCCATTTTACTTTTGATTTCGTCTGTACATAAATTTCCTAAACTTCCTTCATGAGTGTGGTTCACGCTTTTGTTTGGGCTGAATTCTCCTGCTTCAATTTCCAGTCCAACCTCCTTATAAGCTTCACGAAAAGGCATGCCAGCAAGTACTCGCTTGTTTACTTCTTCCACACTGAATAAGTAATCATACATGTCATTGTTTAGGATGTCTTTTTTAACGCTAATGTTTGGAATAACTAATAAAGCAACCTCTAAGCAAGAGATTATTTCTTCAAAACCATACATGTATTTCTCTTTCAAAAGTTGTAAATCTCGAAAATATCCAGAAGTAAGGTTAGTTGTAATCATTGTTAATTCTCCAGCAACAGCTTGCAGCTTGTTGCATTTTCCACGCATTAATTCAAATACGTCTGGATTTTTTTTGTGAGGCATGATGCTCGAACCTGTGGTGAACTCCTTTGGTAGTTGAATGAATCCAAAGTTTTGACTCATGAACAAACAAGCATCTGCAGCTAGTTTATTTAAGGTGCTCGCTAAGGAGGCAATAGCATAAGCTGCTGTTTTTTCCGTCTTCCCACGTGTCATCTGTGCGTATACCACATTGTAATGTAAGTCGTCAAATCCAAGCAGTTCGGTGGTTAATTTACGATCAATTGGGAACGAAGATCCATACCCTGCAGCAGAGCCCAATGGGTTTTGATTAGTGAATCGAAAAGCAGTGGCTAGCATGTCCATGTCATCAGAAAGAGATTCAGCATACGCGCCAAACCACAATCCAAATGAGGACGGCATGGCAACTTGTAAATGGGTATATCCTGGAATCAAGACGTCTTTGTTTTCTTCACTTTGTGTTTGAAGTTGATCAAATAATCGCTTTACTAATGAACTTATTTTTAACAAACGATCACGTCCGTATAGTTTCAAATCGACTAATACTTGGTCGTTTCGGGAGCGTGCACTGTGTACTTTTTTTCCTGATTCGCCTACATTTTCAGTCAGAATTTTTTCAATTTGGGAATGTACGTCTTCCACCCCATCTTCAATTATAAACGTCCCATTTTGAGCCGCGTCATAGATGCGGCACAATTCCTTTTTTAATGCGGGCAATTCAGCTTCATCCAACAAACCAACTTTGGCTAGCATGGTGATGTGAGCTATGTTTCCTAGCACATCGAATGATGCCAAGTTTAAATCCAGTTCAGTATCGTTGCCAATGGTGAATTTTTCAATGGTCTTATCTACGTTTGTTCCTTTATCCCAAAGCTTCATGACGAATCAATTTTATGGCTACAAAGTTAAGGAATTAAATTAAGGGCTTTGAATAAGAGTGTCTACTGATTTGTTTTCGCAAAAACAACAAGTGACCTAGTCTCAATTTGCGTTAGGCGCAAATGTATGGCGTTAATTTTTACGGAAAACGCTTTGTGTGAGCCTGCGCCTCAGGACTTCAATTTGGTTTTGTATTCCCTGCAAGAAAGAAAATTAAGTGGGAATTTTCAATTGAAACAAACTTTGCTTTGCTCTTTAAGTTCGTACTGAAATTAAAATTTATTCAGTAAAAGAAAGCCATGATTAAAGTGAAAATTACAATAATGTGTTTGTGTGTCGCGACACTTTTGAGCTCGTGCTCAAAGAAAGACATGTACTATGAAGTTCAAGGTACACTAGTAAGTAAAGAAGATCAAATCCCTTTAAAGGGTATCTATGTAGACCTTTCTGAGTTAGGCTATTTTAATGGATCTGAACAAAAAGTTAAAACGGATTCATTGGGTCGATTCATTGTTAGAATAAATTCTGATCGTTCAGAAGTGCATCTTTATTTAAGTCAAGGGATGAACACGAGTAACTATGTTTCGTCCGAAAGTTACTACGAACATCATGTCATAAAATCTGAAGGAACGACTACTGTTGAAACTACATTTGAAGCAGTGACGGCAAGTGATATTGTGCTTGTGAATAAGTACTATGTGAGTGGATATGCAAGGGTCACTGCCAAGATTACTTCAGCTGAAGTTATTTATAAGGGAAATCTTGAACCCGACTTATATAATTTGGAAGTCCAACGGTGGGATCGTTCACCCTTGTTAGTTTATGCTAACAGGTACATTCATTACGAAATTACATATAACGACAACAATCGTACATCCTACACTAAGGACAGTCTTTA
>JBLIAZ010000088.1:0-10373 GCA_047631875.1 Saprospiraceae bacterium | reverse complement strand
ATTAATTACCGATGGTAACGGATGTACCGCTCGCGACACAGCCAACGTTGCTATTCAGTCAGGATTAACAGTTGATTTAGGACCTGACCAAAACGTATGTCAACCAAGTACTGTCGTTGTGAAAGCTTCTGGTTACACTGCTGCAACACATACCATGGCATGGAGCACAGGAGCTTCAATTGATTCGGTTATTGTAAGTTCAACGTCTACGATTTACATTGACGTAACCGATGCTCAAGGATGTACAGGATCAGATACAGTAGTCATTACAGCAGCTGCTAAACCAAACATTACCATCGCTGACCAAGCAATTTGTGCAGGTGATTCACCTGTTACATTTGATGTAGGATATGCTTTCACCACCTACCAATGGAGCGGAAATTCTTCAAGCACCAACCAAACAGCTACTGGAAGTACAGCAGGGACTTATTCTGTTATTGTTACTGATGGTAATGGATGTAAGGATACTACAAGTGCTAATTTAACAGTGAATGTTTTGCCATCAGTTAGTTTTGTGGACAAAAGCATGTGTGCTGGTTCCATAAGTACTTTTGATGCTGGATCAGGATACACGTATCTATGGCAAGATGCAAGTGCAAACCAAACCTACGGTTCAACCGTTGCAGAACAAGTGCATGTACTGATTACTGATGGCAATGGTTGTACTGCTCGTGATACAGCGATCGTAACAATTCAGTCAGGTTTAACGGTTGATTTAGGTGTTGATCAGTCTGCTTGTGACGGAAATACCTTTGCTCTTAACAGTGGCTTTGATGCATCAAGTAATACCATTTTATGGAGCACCGGAGCAAGTTCGGCAAACATTGTGGTGAGTACAACAAGTAACGTAACAGTTGAAATAACAGATGCAGGAGGGTGTAAAGGTTACGACACGGTTCAAGTAACACTTAATCCTAATCCATCCATTTCACTTTCTGACCAAGCAATTTGTGCAGGTGCCCCAGCAGCTTCGTTTGATGTAGGTGCAGGAACAGGTTGGAGCTACGCATGGAGTGGTGATGTAACGGTCGGAAGTGCTTTAACCAATAGAAATTATTCTTCAAATACTGCAGGGACATTCAATTGTACCGTCACTGACGGGAATTCATGTACAGGGTCTGCTTCGGCTATCCTTACGGTAAATGCACTACCATTTGTTGATATTGGAGATACTGTTAAATTGTGCCCAGGTGGGAATACTACTTTTAGTTCTTCAGCGGTATTTACTTCCTATGAATGGAATGGAAATTCAGCGAATAATCAAAACTCTTATACAACTAATGCGTTGGGAGATGTATGGTTGGTAGTAACAGATGGCAATGGATGTACTGACATAGATTCAAGTTATCTATTCCATTACATCGCTCCTGTTGTAGATGTAGGTGCTGATGAGGCTATTTGTATTGGACAATCTATCACTGTGTCGTCAGGTTATGGATCCGGATCTGGATATGCCAACACTTGGAATACTGGAGAAACCGACGAAAGTATAATGGTAACGCCTTTAAGTACTCAAACGGTATATGTATATGTGGGTAATGGTGCTGGATGTCCGGGATATGATGAGAAAATTATAACGGTTAATGCCTTACCAGTTGTGAGGGTGGATGATCAAGCAATTTGTACAGGTGCTTCTGATGCCATATTTACAGCTGTAAGTGATAGCGCTGTTGCATCGCATAGTTGGAGTGGTAACGGAACAGGAACAGATGCCACAACTACTGGAGGTACTGCTGGAAATTACACGGTATTGGTAATTGACGAAAATGGATGTGAAGGATTTCAAACTGGCGCGCTGACAGTTCACGATTTACCAACACCTAGTATGGGTGATAACAGAATGTGTTTTGGAGCTACACCAGTGAACTTTACGCCAGGTTCTTCCTACTCAAGTTATGTGTGGAGCGGAGTTCCTGCGGGGCAAACTTCTTCGAGTATAATGGATTCTACTGCTGGTGATTACATCGTAGAAGTAACTGATGTGAATGGTTGTAAAGCAACTGCAACAGCTACTTTGACAGTGAATAGCAATCCTATCATTGATGTAGGAGATGACTTAATGATCTGTGAAGGGGAATCTGTAGAAGTAGGTGACGCTTCGTACACAGGAATAACAGAAACCTTATTGTGGAACGTCAGTAGCTCAAATCAGTACTTGATTTTGAACTCTTCAGGAACGTATGTGTTAACAGTGACAGATGAAAATGGGTGTTATGGAATAGACAGCATGTTGTTGACAGTTAACCTAATTCCTACTTATACTAAGTCAGCTGACACCGTGGTTTGTTTTGAAACTACAGGTGATTTAGCCTTAGCTGTTGAAACGGGAACAAGGAATGATATTCTTTGGGAATTAGGTGGTACTTCACAAGAAATTGCAGTGACAGAGAATGGTGATTATGTATTTACCATCGTAACCCCATCAACCTTATGTGAAATCACTGATACCATTATAGTAGCCGAGAAATGTACATCAACCATATTTATCCCTAATGCATTTAGTCCAAATGGTGATGGAACAAACGATTATTTTTATGCTCAAGGAATCAATATCAAAGATTTTGACTTCTTTATTTTTAACAGATGGGGTGAAGAAATTTTCCACAGTGATGACATTCATAAAGGGTGGGATGGTTTGTATAAAGACATTCCTGTACAAATAGATGTGTACGTGTGGAAAATGTATTACAGTACCGAGGAGGACCACGGAGGAAGGAAAAAAAGGACTAGAACAGGTACGGTTACGGTCGTGAAGTAATTGTCGTAAAAAGAGAGGTGAGAAGAAAATACAGGGTTTGAAATCTTAAGCGTTTATCTTGCAATTTTCGTTATCCCACTTTTTAATTTCTTGTTCAAAATTAATGTTTTCACTCAGGTCGGAGAATTCTTTTTTATCCTGAATAGCCAGTTCTTTTCTTAGTTTTCCAAGAGCAAATCTTCTGATTTCATCTTCACAGCTTAGTATCAGACCTGGAACTTTGGAAGGGTTTCCTGCATCGTCAATTGCAACGAAAGTAAAATAGGACGAATTGGTGTGCTTGACTGTTTTAGTTTTTATGTTTTCAGCAATTACTTTAATACCCACAATCAAAGACGATTTTCCAACGTAATTTACGCTTGCTTTCAATGATACTAAGTTACCCACATCCACAGCAGCTAAAAAGTCGACACCAGATACAGAGGCAGTCACACAATACTGCTCGGAATGTTTTGTAGCGCAGACATAAGCCACTTTATCCATTAACGATAAAATTAATCCCCCATGTACTTTACCTCCAAAGTTGGCATAGGATGGAATCATTAATTCGGTTAATGTGGTGGCAGATTCGGAGACAAGTTTCATTTTTTTGAATTATTCTTCAGTAAGTTTTTCTTTTTTCTTCACTTCAATCACTTCCGCTACCACAAAATCTTCGTTCTCCCACGCATCCAAAACTGTTTGGTTGGTTTCTCCTTCGATAATTTCGTTGATTAGCTTTTGAATTTGAGCTTCTTTTTCAAGTAGTTCTTGCTCTTTTTCTTTGAACACTTTTAGGTCGTGGTTTTTTCCTTTGCTGGATCTTTTCTTGTCGGCAATGTCTTTTCGAATGTCCTCTAACCGTTTCAAATGAACTTTGTGTAATTCATGAATAGCTAATCCTGCATCACGACGAACATCTTTGGCGTTGTCGTAAATTGCCATTTCTTTTAACTGTTTCATCCCTTTCCACATGAACTCGTGGCTTTTAATGCTAAGGTACTTTCGGTAATATTCAAGGATTGCTCTTTTGTAATAACCTTCGGTCACATCAAGCGCTTTCATGTAAAATGTTATTTTACTTTCGTCAGTTACATCCTCATATAATTTACTCAGGATGTACAAAGTTTTTGGATCATCTGCATCTTCCATGCTGATGGCTCGAAGCAAAGCGTCCTCTCTTTTAATTTTATGTAAAGCTTTAATGGCCGCTCCATTTACCCTGTAAGAGGAATCGCCCAAAGCCTTTTTGTATACAGGAATTAAGGTAGAATCCTCTTCGAAATACTTTGACAGCATCCTAATGGCTGTACTTCTGACGTTGGAGTTTTTGTCGTTTTTACTTGCAAAAATCAACTGGTCTTTGTAATCGTCTGAATCAGCCTCATTTGTTTTTCCTAAAAAGGACAATCCTATGCGACGAAAAGCTTCCAAGGTATCCTTGGTGGCAGCTTGTAACACTTCCCATGCTACCGCACTTGTGTCACCTTTCATTGACTTTAAAGCCAAAACCTTATCCTTGTAATGCTCGCTATTTTTGAATACAAACAAGGCTTGTTCAGGGCTGTATTCTTCCTCCACCTCACCACAAAACCCCATGTCGGGGTCAATGCCCACCCAGTTGATGTCCTCGTTCACAATGAAAATGAATTCGTGGTTTTCTTTGTTTACTTGCACTTTTTCCTTCCTGACATTTATTCCTTCGTAAATTGAAAGAGTAAGGGGTAAATCGAACAAACCGACACCTTGTCCTAGTTGAACTTGAGAAATGTTTACAATCAAAGAATCAGACTGCACCCTGTGTGAAATTTTAAGAATAGGATGTCCTTTTTCCATGAACCATTGGTTAAAGTACCAGTTTAAATCAGTCCCCGTTACTTCCTCAAAAGCCATCCTTAAATTATGAATTTCAGCAGTTTTGTACTGGTTGTCAGTCAAATATAATTTAAGACCTTCAAAAAAAGCATCGTCACCAATGTACCTTCTTAATTGATGTATCACTAATGCTCCTTTCTCGTAGGAATGCCTGTTAAACATGTCTTCCTTGTGTGTGAAATGGTAGTTTACAATAGGTCGCCAAGGCTCATCATTCAAGTATTTTAACAAGTCAATGTACAAATGTCTTTCGGCGTGTAGCCTACCATAGTAGTGCTCCTTCCATAAGTATTCACCGTAGGTTGCAAAGGATTCATTCAAAGTTAAATTGGACCATGATTCACAAGTAACCAAATCTCCAAACCAGTGATGGAACAACTCATGAGCGATGATGTCCTCGTAATTGGCGTCAATTAATTGGCGTTTATTCCTCATCACAAAATCACCGTAAATGGTGGCCGAGGTATTTTCCATGGCTCCTGAAACGTAATCCCTCACAACTATTTGAGAAAATTTGCTCCACGGGTACTTTACACCCAGTTTTTCGGAGAAAAACTCCAGCATCAATGGAGTGTTGCCAAAAACTAACCTCGCATCTGCTGAATCCTTAGGTTCCACGTAGTAATTTACAGGGATTCCCTCCCAAGTATCATGTATTACCGCGTACTCTCCAATAGCCATCATGAACAAATAAGGAGCGTGTTTTTTATCTTGTTTCCAATAATCAGTTCTTGTACCATCCTCGTTTGCTGTCGAGCTAACAAGTGTTCCATTACTTAATGTTTTGTATTTGTTTTGAGTGGTAATGTAAATTTCTTGTGTGCATTTTTCGTTAGGAGCGTCAATGGTTGGAAACCAACAAGAAGACGCTTCCGTTTCGCCTTGGGTCCATATTTGTTGCGCTTTTACTTTATTTCGACCGTGTGGATTAATGAAATACAAACCTTTTGCTTCTCGGATCGCGTGACTTCCTAAGCTTTTTACTTCGTTTGGTTTGGACACGTATTCAATGAACAATTTCAAGGTGTCTTTTCTTGTATACTCTTTACCTAATTTGATGTTAATTTTAATTGAGTCGTAATCAAAACTTAATTTCTTTTGAGTTCCATCGCTTTTTAAAAGTGAAATGAGCTTAATATCCATCGCTTTTGCATCCAACACCAAAGAGTCACTCGGATAAAAGTAAGGGCGTAAGCTCAATTCAGCAGTTCCATTTAACTCTTGATTTTCCCAGTTGAAAGCTACTTTAAGTTTGGTGTGTAATAAATCAAACCCACGTGTGTAAGATTTTTGATACTCTTCGTTCTTTTCCCAGCTTTCACTGCTATAGGCAGAAGGTGCACTGTCCGAAGGTCCTGCAACTTTAAACAAGTTACATCCAGTAAGTAACAGAATAACAATTGTAACAAAGGCTTTAGTTAGGTTATTGAACATGGACTAGCGTAATTTACAGTGCTGATTTAAATTGATTCAAGAAGCGGACATCGTTTTCCGAGTACAACCTTAAATCTTTTACTTGGTATTTTAACATTGCCATTCTCTCTACTCCCATTCCAAAGGCGAATCCAGAATATACTTCAGGGTCGATGTCGCAGTTTTTTAATACGTTAGGGTCCACCATGCCGCAGCCTAAAATTTCCACCCACCCTGTGTATTTACATACGTTACATCCTTTGGTGTTACACAAAGAACAACTTACGTCCACCTCGGCAGACGGTTCAGTAAAAGGGAAATAGGAAGGTCGCATCCTTATTTTGGCGGTTTCACCAAACATTTCTTTGGCAAAAAAGGCCAAAGTTTGCTTTAAATCGGCAAAGGAAACATTTTTGTCAATGTACAAACCTTCGATTTGATGGAAAAAACAATGTGCCCGGGCACTAATTGCTTCATTTCTATAAACCCTACCAGGAGTAATTGTCCTTATAGGTGGTTTTTGGTTTTCCATTATACGGACTTGAACCGATGAAGTGTGAGTTCGTAATATATAATCGGGGTCTTTTTCAATAAAAAAAGTGTCTTGCATGTCCCTAGCTGGATGATCTTCAGTGAAATTCAAGGCTGAGAAATTATGCCAATCGTCTTCTACTTCAGGACCTTCGGACACATTAAAACCGATGCGTTTAAAAATGTCAATGATTTGTTCAGTTACTAAACTGATAGGGTGTCGTGAGCCTAAACTGACATTTTCTCCAGGAAGGGTCAAGTCCAAATAGGACTGCTGCTCCTCTTGTTTTTCTTCCGAATGTTTGAACTTATCCAGTTTTTCTTGTGCTTTGTTTTTCAACTTATTAATCAATTGACCCACAGCTTTTCTTTTGCCTTCCGGGACATTCCTTATTTCGGAAAACAAGTCTTTCAATACATTTTTAGAACCTAAAAACTTGATTCTGAAACTTTCAGCCTCGTCTTTCGACTTGATTAGTAGTTTTTCAATGTCTTCTTCGAATTCTTTAATTTTTTCTTCCATAACACAGGTAGTAAATCATTTAGCGATTAAAAGCTATATTTTTTTGATTGTCATTTTCATGTCTTCCAAAGGTCTATTTTGTTTATCGACAGTAACTTTCGCGATAGAGTCTAACACATTTAACCCTTCTGTTATTTCACCAAATACGGTATAAGACCCATCTAATTGAGGAGTTCCACCAATGGTTGAATACATGGTTTTTGCTTTTTCAGAATAAGAAAATTTCACTTTCGGAAAAGTGTCGTTCAATAAAGCTTCTATTTTATTGGCATAAAAAGTAACAGAGTCCGTGTTCCTTAAACTTTGATGATACACTACTTGGTCCTTAATGTCCTTGTTTTCAGGAGCATTAAAAAGTGCGTAACCCAGTTGTTGTCTTTTTGAATTGTTGACCATGTTTTCCATTTGAGTCAGCTGAGCTGCAGGAACTGTATTTCCATGAACAATGTAAAATTGACTTCCACTAGATGATTTTGTTGGGTTCACATTGTCCCCTTGACGAGCTGCAGCTAACACGCCTTTTTTATGAATTAAGCTGTCAACAAATTCAGCTGGAATTGTATACCCTGGACCACCTGTTCCTAATGACTGTCCATGAGTAGCTGTTTTTGAATCAGGGTCACCGCCTTGTGCCATAAAACCTTTGATGATCCTATGGAACAGCATGGCATCATAATATTTTGCAGTCACCAAAGAATCAAAATTTGCCTTGTGTAAAGGAGTTTCATCGTATAATTTGATTGTCATGTTACCGAATTCGGTTTCAATCAAGTACAAACCACTGTCTTTTTTATTCTCACTGCTGTTCTTGTTACTGATTAAGGAACAGGAGGTTAGGACTGTCAAAGACGTGATGAAAATTAAGAATAATCTAGTCATTTTTTTGAGGTTAAATTGGGTGGTGAAGATAGGGATAGTTGGGGGAAAAATGGGTTCGAATTTGGGGAACTTTTTAAGTTGATAAGTTAGCTTCGCTTGCACTCCGTGCGGTTTGCCTTTCTTTCTGCTGAAAGAAACAAAAGCCTTCTTTGTTCATTATCTCTAATTCTTTTTGAATTCACTTGTTCGTCCTTCGTCCTCGGCTTGATTAAAGAAGCAAAACCCCTGCTTTTTTCTTGATAAAAAAGTAGGCAAAAAATCAAGGACGACCATGAAATTATTGAAAACTACATCCCTCCCCGAATGAAAAGACCTCATTCCTTTCAGTCCCTCAAACAGCTTTTCATCACTTCCCAACCCGCAGGATTTGTTTTACTACCAATTCCATAAACTCCTTTCGTATGACGTGAATTTGGACTTGAATAATAAGTAAACTTGTCGGGAAATTTCTCCATCGTCTCTACCTCATGGCGAGGAACGAAGGCATCTCCTCCGTTGGAGGTTTATGAATATAAATTATACCCGTAGACAATGAAATCACTGCCCTCCGCCGTTTATTCGTTTAATGTCAGACGAAATAATTGATTTATGTAGCGACTTTAACTATTTTAGTTGAACGGAAGTATTATGAGTAAAATTTCAAGCATAAAGTTTCAATCAAAGGAAGAAAGCAACCAAGAGCAACAAGCAGCTTTTTTGGCGTTGTCTCCTGTGGAGCGGTTTTATCGCTTTTTAGAGTTGATGGTGCAAATGAAAAATTTCCCACAAAAAGAATCCATAGAGAATACTGACAGTTTTAAAATTGTGATCAACCAGCGCGAGGACAATGAATAGTATTTGGGAGGATTCAATCAATAAGTTCATTGATTTTGCAACGCGACATGATGTGAAAATGATTTTAGTTGGGGGAGGAGCTGTGAATTTTCATGGCTATCAACGACATTCCGCAGACGTGGATTTCTGGTTAGATACTACCCCTGAAAATATTCAAAAATTAGTATTGGTGTTTAATGAGATGGGATATCAAATAGACGATTTCCCTGAAGAGGTTAAAAATCAAGAACAAAATATTTCGGTGAAATTTTCTCCTGCAGATTTAAACTTGGAGTTGATTACTAAGTTTTCAGTAGGTAAAAGTTTTGATGAAGCTTATTCATCTGCGTTAGAGGTAGTATCTCCTCATGATTCGAACTTAAAATGGAAGGTAATTTCCTACGACGACCTAATCACGAGCAAAGTGAAATCAAATCGCCCAAAAGATTTATTGGATATTTTGGAACTCAAAAAAAGGAACTGATTTGTTTTACACGTACTGCAAAATTGAATCAGATATAACTTAATTTTTGAGTAATGCGATTCGGGCAGGAAGCCCTATGAAAAACCTTTCAGATACCGCTTCGCTTAAATCTGAAAGTACTGGGGTTCGCCCACCTAACCACCCATGTGTTAAGGATTGATTATGTTTGGGGTATGTTAAAAAGAAAAAACATATTCATTCTGATTGTACTTATAGCGTTCATTGCTGTCTCTTGTAAAACGAAATATATTGTTAATTCTCAAGGTGGAATTCGTCCCATTAAAGATAATATGTTCAAATATGACGGAAAATATTTTTCATTAGAAGATACCTTGACAATAGATACGAATTCGGTGTATGTATTCTATAATAACCAGTGGGAAGTTGATAGTGGAGGACCTCCTGAATCTTATATTCGATTTTGGAGTGATGGACATGTGCAATGGTCTTATCCAAATGGTGAACCTCTCAAAAATGTCGTAAATAATCTTGAGAAGGGGCTTGTAGGTTTTTACTATTTGAAAAAAGGTCGTTTAAAAATGGAGTTTTTAACAAGACATGAATTGGGTCAGGTTGAAAAAACATATGGATACATTGAAAACGGAAACATTATACTGTTTGACCAAGAACCTGACGCATTGTATGGGTCGTATAACTTAACTAAATGGTTGAACCGTTCTACTTACAAATTGCAGAAAAGGAAAGTTGCAGAAATAAATACTGTTTTTCCGAAGTGGTAGTCGGTAGCTAAAAAAAACCACCAGAAAACCCACTCAAGACAAAAAGCGAATCAGTAAATATTACTGAAAGGCTTGATGTCATTGGTGGAAAATATCGGAGTATTCACGTTATATTTAATTTTTATTGGTGTTCTTGTGTTCGCTCTGCTCGTGACGAACCGATGACCTCCACACTGCCAGTGTAGAGGTTAGTTAATTTAACTTATTCAAATACTTTTGGTCAAACCTAAAATTCACGTTATGCCCACGCCATCAGCGAAAAAACTGGCACCAGCTCCTTGAGAAATTTGGGTTTGAGGAAGGAGAACAGAAAACAGTTATACGGTGTCTACGTTGTTCTGTTTTCTAGAACCGAGGAGGAACGACGAACAAGCGAAT
>JBLIAZ010000087.1:0-10508 GCA_047631875.1 Saprospiraceae bacterium | reverse complement strand
GTAAATTATTAAAACATATAAAATGAAATCATCAAAAACCAAATACGACCCGTTAATTCCATGGTTATATTCAATTGAACAGGAAGGGTTGCTTCCTAAAAACTTTAGGGAAAAAATTCCCAGGTCAACAATAGCTCAATGGAGGCAAAATGAAAATGAGCGATTATACGGGCATCAATTCCGAAGCTTATTTAAAGATTCACTGGCGTATTTGGAAGAGCTGGCTGAGAATGAACAGAATTAGAAACAAGACGGAAAATAATGTACGTACTTACGTACAAAAAATGACAGGATCCCGCAGAATCTGCCCTCCAAGATTAAATTCGGCAATTCAACACATCTTGTTGAATAATAGTAAGTTACAAAAAGAAAAATCGGGACAAACCTTGGTTTTTAAAGGCTTGTCCCGACTAGTGGAACCGGCGGGAGTCGAACCCGCGTCCAAAAGAAGTATTCATAGGCTTTCTACATGCTTATTTTGTGGTTGGTTTTCGACTAATCAACGGACACAAACACCCAAATCATAGCTTAGCTTGTTAATTTTCGTAAACCCAACCAAGCATTGGGTAAACTAGTTCAACATCGTCGGTGCTTCTATCGAGAAAGGAGTTGAACAATCGATTCTCGGAAGCATCTCGTTCCGTAACTTGGTCACGGAATTAAGCTTTATCAGTCTTAGACGTGATTAAGCAGCAAGAGCGTAGTTATTTTCGCCTCTTAAAAGTTAGTATCCAAGATTAAAGAGCTTAGAAACCAAGGCTCTGCATGCTTACAAACTCATCTCATCTCCTGTCAAATCCAGTCGATCCCATTTGTAACTCATTTATAACTAAAACAAAGATAACTGATTAGGTGGTTATAAATCAAGCGGAGGAATAAAAATTAATAAATAGTGAAAAGTATTCCAGTATCATTGGCTTGGAATAATTATCTTACAGCTTGTTTTTAAACGAAGTTATTTTGATCAAAAAATTCAGTCACATGAAAAATATTGCACCTTTTTTAATTTTATTGATCGCACTGATGAGCAGTTGTGGTTCTGATTCAGATGATGTTTCACCTGATTATAAATTTGAAAAATATGTGTCTGCCTATACCTCAGGGACTATATCCAAACAAAGTAGTGTGGTTGTTGTTTTTAGAAGCACCTCTATTTCTGGAGTTCAAATTAATAAACCTTTGGAAACTAACCCGTTTTCGATTGACCCTGATGTGTCAGGTCAAGTAAAGTGGACAGGGTTAAATACCTTAGAGTTTGTTCCTGACGAACTATTGCCTTCTGATCAAAAATTCAAAGTAATCCTAGATTTACAAAAATTGAACAGTGAAGTTCCGGACTCTTTGTCTGAATTCACGTTTTCGTTTAAAACCCGCAAACAGCACATTAACATCAAAGACTACAATTTGTCTCCCATATCATCGGTTGATTTGACTTGGCAAAAATTGATGGGAGTTGTCAGCACCAATGATTTTGAGCCTGGAGCAAACATTGAAAAGTATTTAGAAATGTTCCAAGATGGAAAGCAACTCGGAATTAAATGGGAGCATTCTCCAATGGCTAACATGTCAGTATTTACTGTTGATAGTGTGGAACGAAAAATTGATAAAAGTGAAATAAAAATCAGGTACAACGCTAATCACTTAGGTATTGAAGACGAAGGAGAAGTACTTGTTAACCTACCTGGTCTTAGTGATTTTGAAGTAATTTCTGTTAAAAGCTTCAGCTATCCAGACCAATACATTGAGGTTCAATTTTCAGATCCTATTAATGTGGACCAAAACATAGATGGCTTGGTCCGAATACTTGGACAAAACGTGACCCTTGAAAGAGGTAACAGCAGTGTGAAATTGTTTCCGCGTTTGCGTCTAAGAGGAAATTACAGTGTGAAAGTTGACAAGGGTATTCAAAACATCATGGGTCATGGATTGCAAAACGAAGGTAGTTTTGCAGTAGAATTTACTGAGATTAAACCGCAATTGGAGTCCATAGGATCAAAGACCATCATGCCAAACTCGGAAGTATTACCTTTTAATTTTAGGGCTGCTGGGTTATCACATGTAGATGTCAGGGTGATTAAGATCAGCCAAAGGAACGTCTCGCAATTCTTACAAGTGAACAAAATCAATGGTTCAAATGAATTGAAAAGAGTGGGGCATGTGATCAGTAAAAAAACGATTGAGTTGAACCAAAACGGAAAACTAGATTTGGGGAATTGGAACATCCATACACTTGATTTAGCACCGTTAATAAAGCAGGAGCCAGGAGCAATTTATGAAGTTGCTATTGGTTTTAGAAAATCATACTCACTTTACACTTGTACAGACACCTTAGCTTCACACGACATAGACATGCTTGCCTTGGATGAAAATTGGCACCTGCCTACAGTAGCACAAGTGGAGGAGGAAGACAGTTATTGGGATTATTACGAAGAGGATTATGAAGAAGAAGACAACGGTGATCAGAGTGATCCTTGTGATGATGCTTACTACACAAGTGATAAGGTGATCAAACGTAATGTCATCGCCTCATCGATTGGATTGATTGCTAAAAGAGGGTCGTCAGGAGACATGTTCCTTGTTGCATCAGACCTTAAAACTACCAGGCCGCTTGCGAACATTACCATACAAGTATATAATTATCAGCAGCACGTTTTGAAAACAGTAGTGACTAACGTGGAAGGGATAGCCAAATTCAAATTAAGGGAAGAACCATTTTTACTGGTTGCTAAAAAGGGAAAAGAAAGAGGGTATTTGAAGTTGGATCAAGGCTCTTCTTTGTCATTGAGTAAATTTGATGTTTCAGGAAAAAAGTACCACAAGGGTATTAAAGGGTTTATTTTTGGAGAGCGAGGTGTATGGAGGCCAGGTGACGACATTCATTTGAATTTTATTTTGGAGGACAAATCAAAGGAATTACCTGCAAAGCATCCGGTCACTTTTGAGTTTTTTGGTCCTCAAGGACAATTAGTTCACCGTACTAAAAATGTCAAAGGAATTGATGGGTTTTATGCTTTGAAATGTAAAACAAAAGCTTCGGACGTAACCGGTAATTATTCTGTGAAAGTTCATGTAGGTGGAGCGCATTTTGAAAAGCTTGTAAAAGTGGAAACCATTGTACCTAACAGGTTGAAAATGAAGTTGGACTTTGACTTTCCGTATTTGTCCTCAAGCTCTGACAGCGCTATGTCCACATTAGAGTCCAAGTGGCTTCATGGTGCAATCGCTAAGAATTTAAACGCCAATGTGTCTGTTTCGTTGGTGCCCATAAAAACAAGGTTTAAGACTTTTCGTGATTACATTTTTGATGATCCTGTAAACAAGTTCAGGGGGCATTATCAGACTTTGTTTGAAGGAGATTTGGATGAGTTGGGTAAGGCGAGTATTCCTGCCAATATTTCTGTTGGTGAGGAAAGTGCTCCGGGGATGTTAAAAGCTAATTTTAAAACTAAGGTGTTTGAGCCAGGAGGGAATTTTAGTACAGACAGGTTCAGTTTGCCTTATCATATGTATGAGAATTACGTGGGAGTGAAACTTCCTAAGGGTGATGCTGCAAGAGGTATGTTGCTTACTGACACGACACACAATGTTAAAATTGCGTTAGTGGATGTAGAAGGTAATCCAGTAGCTGATGGTCAAGTGGAGGTAGCGATTTACAAAGTGGAATGGAAATGGTGGTGGGACAATTCTGCTTACAGTTTACCACAATACAATGGAAGGGTGAACACTTCTGCAATTCAAAAGGGAATTGTTGATGTAAAAGATGGAGAGGCTGTTTGGAAATTTAGGATCGATTATCCTGATTGGGGTCGGTATTTAATAAGAGCTCACGATAAAAATGGGCATTATTCTGGGAAAATAGTTTACATAGATTGGCCAGGTTGGGCAGGAAGAGGAGAAGAAAGCAGTGCTGGAGGAGGAGCCAAAATGTTGACATTTAGTTCTGACAAAAAGAAGTACAACGTAGGTGAGGACATCACTTTAATGATTCCAACGCCAAATAAAGGAAGAGCTTTAGTTTCAATTGAATCAGGAACAAAAGTGATAACCTCTTATTGGGTAAATGCTGTGGAGGGAACTTCAAGGTTAACTTTTAAAGCAACAAAGGACATGGCACCAAACATATATGCCCATGTTACTTTGTTACAACCACATGCTCATTTCGAAAATGACCGACCAATGAGGCTTCATGGAGTGATTCCGATCATGGTTGAAGACCCATCAACACGTTTGTCGCCTGTGATTGTGATGAACGATGTATTAGAGCCTATGTCAAAGGTGACCATAAAAGTGTCTGAACAAAAAGGCAGGAAAATGACTTGCATCGTTGCTGTGGTAGACGAAGGATTATTGGGGTTGACAAGGTTTAGGACACCTAATCCTTGGTCAACTTTTTACCAAAGAGAAGCGTTAGATATCATGACGTGGGATATTTATGATGACATTATTGGTGCTGAAGGAGTAAAAATTAGAAACTTACTTAGCATTGGTGGTGGTGACGAAGCTGGAGGGAAGGAAGGAAAGAAGCCGAACCGCTTTAAACCTGTAGTGAAATTTTTTGGTCCTTTTGAAGTCGGATCAGACCAAACAAAAACCATCAATTTTGAAATGCCGAATTACATTGGTGCGGTCAGGACAATGGTGGTTGCAAGGTCAGGTGAATCGTACGGGGCTGCTGAAAAGGAGACGCCTGTAAAAACCCCTTTGATGGTTTTAGGTACGCTCCCTAGAGTCTTAGGACCAAACGAAACATTTGATTTACCGGTTACTGTGTTTTTATTAGATGATAAAGTGAGCAAAGTAAATGTTTCATTGTCCTCAAATAGTAAGGTAGAGATCATTGGGAAGTCATCAAAAACAATTAGCTTTTCTGAGATTGGTGAAAAAATGATTTCTTTTAAAGTAAGGGTTAAAGAAGGTGTTGGTAAAGCAAATTTTGTTGTAAAAGCGAAAGGAGGAAAAGAAAGAGCTACTTTCAGTGAAACAGTTGAAATCAGGTGCGCTAATCCAATGATCACCGAAGTGCAATCAAAACAATTGAAGACGGGCGAATCGACTACTTTTAATTTTAAACCATTTGGATTGGAGGGGACAAACATTCACCAAGTGGAAGTTTCATTGGTTCCATCCATTGATTTGAGTAAGCGACTGGCATATTTGATCAGGTATCCGCATGGTTGCGTGGAGCAAACAACGTCATCCGTATTTCCGCAAATTCATTTGAATAAGTTGCAAAAGTTGAACAGAACGCAACAAAAGAGTGTGGAAAAAAACATCAAAGCAGGAATCCGAAGACTTACTAAGTTTCAAACCTCAGAGGGAGGATTGTCTTATTGGCCAGGTCAATACAATGTGAACGAATGGGGAACTAATTATGCAGGGAACTTTATTTTGGAAGCAAAGGAGGCTGGGTATTCCGTGCCAAGTAACTTCTTAAAAAAGTGGATTGCTTATCAAAAAAAGAAAGCAGCGGGTTGGCACGAAACTACCGAAAGTAGTCATTTGATTCAAGCCTATAGGTTGTATTTATTAGTTAAAGCAGGTAGTCCAGATTTGGGTGCAATGAACAGGATGAGAATGATAAAAGAGGTGCCCGTGACAGCCTCTCATTATTTGGCATTGGCTTACCTGAAGGCTGGTCATAAAAATTATGCCGAAGCTCTCATCAAAGACAAAAGTCTGTCGGTTAAAAATTACAATGAATTATCTGGAACTTTTGGATCGGGTATAAGGGATCAATCGATATTACTTGAGTCCTTACTTGCTTTGGGTGATACAAAAAAAGCATACTTATTGAGTGATGAAATAGCACAAGTATTGGGGTCGGATAAGCATTTGAATACTCAGGCAACTGCATACAGTTTAATTGCTTTGGCTCGGTATTATGATGAGCAATCGCTTAATCATTCCATGAATGTAAGCTACGAGTTGAACGGTAAAAATCATTCGATAAATTCTGCAATGCCGATATACACCTCAATACTACCTGTTAATGGTAAAGGGAGTAACAGTTTGAAGATAAACAATGGTGGAGGCTCTAAAGTTTACTGTAGGTTAATCAGTGAAGGACAACCGCTTACTGTGGATACGGTTAAAAATTGTAAAGGATTGTCAATTAATGTAGCGTACAAAGACATGAACGGAAACTACATTGAGGTAAATCAAATAAAGCAAGGCTCGGACTTTGTTGCTGTGGTAACTGTTTCGGACAATAAGGCAGGGATGGATTTAGATGAGCTTGCATTGACAGCGATTTTTCCCTCAGGGTGGGAACTTCATAACAGCAGGTTAGACGAGATTTCGTTTGGAAACAGTGATAGGTTCGATTACCAAGACATTCGAGATGATAGAGTATATACGTATTTTGATTTGAATCAGAATGCATCCAAAACGTTTCAGTTTTTGTTGAATGCTTCCTACATTGGCAAGTTCTATTTGCCATCTATTTATGTGGAGGCAATGTACGACCACGAAATTAATTGTAAAACTAAAGGCTCTTGGACGGAAGTCGTAAAGTAAACTTAAGCGGAAAATTGGTACGGTAAGGCGAATTCAATTGAGGTGATGTGAAGTTGCTGTGATGTGAAGACATGAAAAAAAAGGGAAAGACATTCTTGACAGTACTTGTTGTGGCGACTATTTCGTTTTATTTCTGTCTTCCTACACCGTTGTTTACCGCCCCGTTTTCCATGATCCTTGAGGATAGGAATGGTAATTTATTAAGTGGGAGGATTGCTAAGGACGGACAATGGCGCTTTCCTTTGTCTGAAGAAATTTCTGAAGAGTTTAAAGTTTGTATCACTCAATTTGAGGATAAAAGATTTGATCAACATTTTGGAGTTGATCCATATGCCATTGCTAGGGCCTTTAAATTAAATTTTCAAAAAGGGAAGGTGGTCAGTGGTGGTAGTACGATATCAATGCAAGTAATTCGTTTGTCAAGAAAGGGACAGTATCGGACTTATTTTGAGAAAGTTACAGAAATAATTAAAACGTTCCGCCTGGAAATACGTTACTCTAAAAAGGAAATATTGAACTTTTACTGTTCTTACGCTCCTTTTGGCGGAAATGTGGTGGGGCTTGAAGCAGCAGCATGGAAATATTATGGCAGGTCTCCTAAGCAGCTGTCTTGGGCTGAAAATGCTACACTTGCTGTATTGCCCAACAATCCTTCCATCATTAACCCGAACAGAAACAGGACTCAATTAAAATCGAAAAGAGATAAGCTGTTAAAAAAGCTTTTTGAAAAGGCACTAATTGACTCTGTGACCTATCAGCTGTCATTGTACGAACCTTTACCTGAGCGGACCAAATCTCTTCCATTGTTTGCGCCCCATTTACTTGATAGATTATATCAACTTGATGAAAAGGACATGATCACAGGGAAGATAAAAACTACTTTAAACGTCAATGATCAAATTCGTGTATCAAGTATTTTAAATAAGCATTGGGGACAACTTAAGCAAAATGGGATCAACAATGTAGGAGCCATGGTGACGGACGTTCATACGGGTCAAGTTATTGCATACGTGGGTAATGTGGGCTATTTGTCAAATGGAGAAGGTGGAGCTGTGGACATGATTCCCGCCAAAAGAAGCACGGGAAGCATCATCAAACCGTTACTTTATGCAGCTTGTTTAGACGAAGGACAGTTGTTGCCAAATTCATTGATCCCTGACATCCCAACTCATTTCGGAGATTATTCCCCTCAAAATTACAACCGCAGCTACTTGGGTGCTGTTTGCGCATCGACAGCTTTAGTCAGGTCTTTGAATGTGCCAACTGTACGTATGCTGTCTAAATATGGCTACCAAAAGTTTCATCGTAAATTGAAACAATTAGGCTTCAGTACACTCGATCATCCTGCACATCATTATGGTTTGTCCATGATACTTGGAGGTGCTGAAACGAACATATGGGATTTATCAAGTATTTACTCGTCCATGTCTCGCTCATTGAATAACTATGGCTTGCGAAATGGTAAGTACAGTTCAGCAGATTATAGGGAAGTGTCTTTTCTGTTTGATAAAGAGCAGTCACTGAGTGAGGACATTAGTATGGATTCAAGTGAGAAACTACAAAACTCGTCTGTCTTGTCCGCTGGTGCTATTTTCCAAATGTTCAATACGATGACGGAAGTGACAAGACCTGGATTAGAATTCTATTGGAAAGATTTCTCATCAAAAAAAGTAGCTTGGAAAACAGGTACCAGCTTTGGATTTAGGGATGCGTGGGCTGTAGGATGTACACCTAATTACACCGTAGTGGTGTGGGTTGGGAATGCCTCAGGACAAGGGCGTCCTAATTTGACAGGGACTAAGTCAGCGGCTCCAATACTTTTTGAAATATTTGACGCTATAAATCAACATGACACTTGGTTTGAAGTACCTGAGGGCGACATGATTGAGGTAGAGGTTTGTGCGGAAAGTGGAAATAAAGCCTTACCAAATTGCACCAATAAAAAGAAGGTAATAGTTCCTTTGAAGGCTCGACATGCTCCCGCCTGTGTCAATCATAAAAGGGTTTATTTGAATCCATGGACAGGATTACGAGTAACTGACAAATGCCTGTCTCCGCAAGAGATGAAAAAAGAAACTTACTTTGTGCTCCCTCCAGCGCAAGAATGGTATTATAAGATTCACCATCCTGCATATAAGTCGCTGCCTGATTATACCAGTGGATGTGAACCAGATGAATTTGAAAAACCAATGGATTTTATATATCCTCGAAGACGCGTGAAAGTGTCCGTACCAAGAAAGCTTGATGGGACATTAGGGGAGGTGATATTTGAAGTGAAACACAGGAACAAAGAAACGACTGTTTATTGGCATATTGACAACATTTATCAGGGGCAAACGAAAGATTTTCATGAGCTAGGAGTTCAGCCTTTAGTAGGAAAGCATACCTTGACGGTGGTCGACGAAAACGGAGAAATGATTCATCGTGATTTTGAAGTGATTAAATAAATTAAAACACATGATTTCATTCCTTTTTTCTTGCATTGTATTTGTTGGGTTCTGGGTAAACATTCCCTTTTATCTCCGTTGGATTCGTAGGCAGGATCATTCGGAAGAGTCTTACTTGTACGGTGTTAAAGGAGAGTTTTGTTATGTCAACGTACTAGAGCAGCTGGAAAGGATTGAACTTGCTACGGGTGTCAAATTACTAAAGCAACGTAGCATAATAGAGTCATTAAAAAATACCTGTGACAAAAGGAATGTTCCTTTGAGAGCTTATAAAAAGAGAATTCATGACCTATTAAAAGAAGAGTCTTATGGTCATCCAATGATTCGGAAGGCTTTTAAGAGAATGCCTATGTATTCAAAAATTACATTTTTATGGGACCTTGGGATAATGCTTGCGATTATTTTATGCGTCATTGCTCAGTTCAGTATGGGAGGTGTAAGTCTTGAAATCATATTTTTGGGTGTCGTATTGGGCTTTGTGGCTGCCTGCCCTGTGTGGATCGTAGCCCATAAGGGATTCAACGAAGTGTTAAAATATTTTGCTAAAAAACAGTTTAAGAAAAATAAGTCCTACGGATACTTCCAGGTAGCGATGGCACATTTTTATGGTTGTAGTGCTGGCATATTGTGGAGTGATTTGCATTGGGGAGCAGAGCCTGGTTCTAATTATTCCGCCCGATATGGAGGGATCTCTGGTGGTGCTTTGGGAGGGATTGGAGGCGGAGTGTCTGGTTATGGGGGATTTGGAGGTTATAATGGGTTTGGTGGTGGCGGTTTTGGTGGTGGCGGAGCAGGAGGAAGTTGGTGATACATTAAAATCATTTTGGTCGACGAAGAAGTCCTGTTTGTTGGTGAGATTACCTTGTCCGTCTAAAAGCTCCCGCTTTAACTGCTTGATTACTTTGCGGTTACGTTAATAATTCTTAAATTAAAGGCAGACTAAAACCTAACATCATGGACTTGACAAAAATACTCCCCGTTATCGGTATGTCATTGTGTGCAATGACTTCTTTTTCACAAACTCTATTACCTATTGCTGTTCCAGAATCAAAATGGATCAACAGCTATTTTGAAGAGGTAAAAAGGTATGATTCAAACGACGATGCAAAAACTCTTAAAACAGCAAAACAACTTGTAGCTGCCCAGGAGTTTTGCATTCTGGCGGAAGATTCATTGATTAATAACAAAGCATTCTTAAAAATGGATGATTGCTCAGGAACATACATAGGCAGTGTTAGAGACGACCAAGGGAAATTAATGTTTGTACCGAGAAACTCAACAACAGAAAGTGTAGTGTATGATTTTACTGCTTCAAAAGGAGATGTCATAAAGAGTGTTTTATCAAGAGATTTAAGTGGAACATATCAGCACACTAACGTAGTTGTTACCTCTGTAGACTCCGTATCAATTGCAGGTTGTGATAGGAAAAGAATCAATTTTGACGGCGGAAGTTGGGTTGAAGGAATTGGAAATGAGCATGGCTTGTTCATGTCTCAGTCCACTAGTTATAAAGGTTATTTTAAAGATTTGACTTGCATGTGTAAT
>JBLIAZ010000086.1:0-10554 GCA_047631875.1 Saprospiraceae bacterium | reverse complement strand
ACTCCAGTTGGTCCGGTAGTTCAGTTGGTTAGAATACCTGCCTGTCACGCAGGGGGTCGCCGGTTCGAGCCCGGTCCGGACCGCCACTTGGAATAAAAAGCTTCATAGAAATATGGAGCTTTTTTTTGTTTTGTAAATAATTGACCAAATACCTGTGTATGTGCGATTCGGGATCATCTTCTACAGCTATTTCATTCGACTTTAAAATTAATCTACAAAAAAACCACTTCAATTACGAAGTGGTTTTTTTGAACTATTTTTAACACCTAACTTAACTTTGACTACTTTAATAACGCAGCTTATTTCAAAAGGTTACAATTTATTTTACTTTTCTATTACATACACGCATCAAACGTTCAGGTTTCATCTGCTACTATATGTACCCTTCACTTGACTTAGGAGTTCGCTTTTTAATTCAATTAGCTTAGCTTCCAAGGGAGGGATTTTATCAGGGACTTCACAATCAAATTTCCATGCCCAAATATTATTTTCAACGGCTTCTATATCACATTCGATTCTTCGAATGACCATCAACCTATTTACTTGATTTGTCCCTAAGTTATTTCTTACTGCTTTAAATTTCTTAGTGCTTTTGACCAACTCAAAAGTCATCCCTTCAGTATAAGTTTTGTGATGGAATACCAATTTATCCATCAAGGTGATATGACCTTGAATTCTACTTTTGATAAAACTTTCTTTGTCAAACCCCAACTCTAAAAGCTCAGACCAATCGTAAATCCGTCCTTCTTCCAATTTCAAGCTCTTTTCCTGCATCATTTTTTTTTACATTATAGATCTACGGGGGACGTAAATCTATTCTATATACCCCACATTATCTACAATGGTTACAGTATATGTCTGATATATTTATCAACACAATAATGAAAACTTATTATGGGTTTTTCTTTAAGTCGTTCGTTCCCTAGCACTTAGTAAAGAGTCGTATCGTTTAAACGCCTCTTTACTTGTTTTTTACCCCCAAAACACACTATTCTAATACTAAATTTAAGTTCTGGGCACAAAAAAAAGCCTTTCAGTTAAATCCTGAAAGGCTTGATTTTAATAGTGTGGGAGATACTGGGTTCGAACCAGTGACCCCCTGCTTGTAAGGCAGGTGCTCTGAACCAGCTGAGCTAATCTCCCATAAACCGGAATGCAAATATATTGCTTAGTAGTTACTGTGCAAAAAAATGCAAGGTTATTTTTTCTTATTTCTTCGCTTGCCCGAAAACTTATAGGCACGGAGATTTTTTTTACTTACTTGGTTATTCCTCATTCCTTTTTTTCTTTCATGAAAAGCTCCTTGATAAGCAGGGTCGTCTTTCTTTTTTAACCTATCCATTTCCCGAGCGTAATTCTTTGCTTCTTCTTTTGAAGTCTCTGTAATTTCTACATCCTCAGGAATTTTCAACAAAGGAATTTCCTTCCCTATCATTGTTTCTATTTTCGGGATATGAAACTCTTCCACCGGTGAGGCAAAAGTAATAGATGTGCCTTCCTTTTTTGCTCGTCCTGTTCTACCTATTCTGTGAATATACTCAGAGTACATTACGGGAATTTCAAAATTCACTACGTGTGAAACTTCTGAAATATCAATACCTCTAGCAACCACATCCGTAGCTACAATCCCCCTCAATTCCCCATTCTGAAATTTAGTAAATGCGTTAATTCTGGTATTTTGCCCTTTATTCGCATGAATCACACTCCAAGCTCCCACCTCTTTTCGTTCCAAAAACTTATGTAAGTTAGCTGCGGTTTCCTTAGTTCTTGTAAAAACCAAAACCCTTGACAAGTTCTCATCCTCGAGTAATTTGATCAGTAGGTTACATTTTGTTCGGTAGTTTGGAGTTTTGTATAAAAATTGATCAACGGTATCTACCGTTTTGAACTCATGTTTCACTTCAATTTTAACAGGGAATTCTAGAAAATCTTCACTCAACTTTTCAATGTTCTTGTGAAACGTCGCCGAAAACAACAAGTTTTGTTTTTTCTTGGGAACAATTTCCAATATCTTATTTAGCTGAGGCATGAACCCCATGTCCATCATTTTATCGGCCTCGTCCAGCACCATGGTATTCACAGACTTTAAATGTATGTAACCTGTGGAATACAAATCCATGAATCGACCAGGAGTAGCAATGATGATGTCAGTACCTTCCATAAGCGCTTCTCTTTGCCCTTTAATTGCTCCTCCTCCAAAAACTTTAGTGAATCTTAAATCGGTATATTTCCCTAAGTCAACCAAATTTTGGTGAACTTGATAAACTAATTCATGGGTAGGTAAAAAAATCACACACCTGGGGTCATCTCCTTTTGCATAGTTTAACTTTTTAAGAATCGGAAGTACATAAGATGCTGTTTTCCCTGTGCCCGTCGGAGCAACACCTATTACGTGCTGTCCGTTCAAAATTTTCGGAATTGCCTTTTTTTGAATATCAGTAGGTTCCACATAACCTAGATCATCAATCGCATTTAACAATTGTCTATTTAAGCCAAACTCTGAAAAATCATTCATAATTTAAAGTTAAAATGATTATTCTTAAATTTACCTTTAAACGTCAATTTTATGAAAGCTGGTTTTGTATTTATAACAGTCGCAGGTATTGTCATTAGTTCGTGTTCAAGATCAACAGAAAGGACTTTACTAGGTAAATGGAACGCCTCTGACAATGGTTTTTACATTGAAAATTCAATTTTTTTATCAGACACCAGTGATGCGAGTGAGTATGGTACAATGACGTTTAGAGAAGGAGGAACCGGATCCTTTATCCACGATAATACAAAAGAGGACATAGAGTGGGTTGTTGAAAAAGAAGAAGTTACTTTAACAGTTGGAAGCGAAGAACCAAGAACCTTCACCGTGTTATTAGATGCTTCTGAATACCAAACGTGGAAATACGAAAAGATTGACAGCACCATCACCAATGGATTAACTTCAAAAGAAGAATGGATTTCGTTGCTTAAGCTTACTAAAATAAAAACTGATTTCTAAACTTAAATTGATTTAGAATCAATATTTCAGCGGAAGTATTGTCATTTTCAAAATTTACTTTTCCTGCGAACTTGAGTTCGATTCTAAAGTAATTTCAATTTTATCACTTGCCCCAAATCCAGCCAAAGCAGCCCTTGCTGTTCCTCCCGAATCGTAAGTAGTAATCACCGCTTTTATTGAAAGTAATTCTCCTTTTGTTAAGTTGTTCAAAAACAGCGCACTAAGGCTTAGTTTATGAACAGGAATATTCATGTGACTTGCTAAAACCTTTTTTGTGCCTTTTTGACAAAGCTGGCTGATGGTAATCCAAGCGTCATTTTTCCTTGCTAAATAACGAGCTGTAAACTCATGAGGGGAATTGATATTTCCACTCATTAATTCTAATAATCCAGCTCGAACATGTTTACTGTATTTTGTCATGACCTTAAGAGGAACTAGAATTTCTTTTGATAACTGTGACAATAAGGCCTCCCTCCATTTCCTTGGTAATAATCTTGGTGGTAAGTTTCACCTTTCCAAAAAACAGGTGCCTCAGTAATTTTTGTTGCTATTACAAGTCCTTTTATGCTCAACTCAGCTACAAGTTCAGCTGCTATTTCCTTTTGACTTTCTGAAGTATAAAACACTTCACTACGGTATTGTGTTCCGATGTCTGGTCCTTGCCTGTTTACTTGAGTTGGATCATGGGTTTCAAAAAATAATTTTGCCAAATCCTTATACGAAACAGAATCTGGAGCAAACACAACCTTAACCACTTCAGCATGACCTGTTTTCCCAGTACACACTTCTTTATAAGATGGGTTTTTAACGTGTCCTCCCATGTAACCCACATCGGTTGACAACACACCCTCAAGCTGCTGTAAATAGTACTCTGTTCCCCAAAAACATCCAGAGGCAAAGTACGCCGTATCCTTTTTTACATTACTTTCATCAGGCATAAATTCAAGACTAATCGAATTCACACAATGTCTTGTGCTTTTTGAAGTCATCTCTTCACCCTTAAAAACATGACCTAGATGCCCTTCGCAGTTCGCGCATACAATCTCTGATCTTTTTCCATCAGCATCCACAATCTCTTTCACTGCACCTTCAATGGCGTCGTCAAAACTTGGCCAACCAGAACCTGAATCAAACTTGTCTTTAGAGGAAAATAAAGACACGTGACACTGCTTACACTGGTACACTCCATTCTCTTTGTTGTCATTATACTCACCAGTAAACGGATATTCAGTTCCTTTGTTGATGATGACTCTCGTCTCTTCGTTGCTAAGCAACTTCCAGTTTTTCTCGTCCATTGTTTTGCCTTTATGTAGTGTGTTAGTATTCTGTGCTTGACTAGAGCAAGCAACTATCCCAAAAATAATCAATAATCCAAGTAGTATTCTCATGACAGTAAATTTTAATGCATGGTACAAGATACGTGATCAAATGACCTACTACCAAGCATCTATTGCTGTAATGAATTGATTTGCAAAGTAGGAGACTTAAATTACCTGATCAAATTCAGCGAACCACCTTTTGCTTCGGTTATTCCGTTATAAAACTCCACTTCCGCTTTATAAATGTATGTTTCCATGTTTTGAACAACTCCTTTGTAAATACCATCCCAACCTTCAGTCAGTTCAGTTGATTCAAAAACTAACTCTCCCCACCTGTTAAAAATTTTGAACATGATCACTTCAGAAATACCATGACCTCTTAAATATACAATGTCGTTAACACCATCTCCATCAGGAGTAAATGCTGTCGGCACATCGAAAGTGTAACTTGGTAGGATACAAATCTTGTAAGTAATCTCGTTGTCAAAACAACCTAAAGAATCGGTGTAAATTAGCGTATAATTTACTTCATCAACTTCATCGGTTACAGATATTTCTTGCGTTGGACAGTCCTCACATTTAAGCCAAGTTAAATCAGCTGTTGACCCTTCCCATTTATAAGTATACCCTATACCCTTGTCCACGCCTAGTTGTACTTTTTCGCCAATTACCACACAAGTATCTAGTGATTCAGGAGCGAAGGATCTCTGAATATATATGTTCGCTACATCTGTGTTGCTACAGTTGTTTGTATCAGTCACAGAAACAGTATAGTTAGTACTCGAATCAGGATGTGCTACAGTACTCGCTTTATCTGGGTCGTCCAGTTGCCCGGATGGCGTCCAGTTGTACGTCAATTGCGAATTACTTGTTGTCGACAACAATGTAACTAACTTACCTTCGCAATAGCCTGTATCTCTTGCTGAAATTGAAGGGATTGGATGAACAAGAATCTCTCTCTTTAAAGTATCCGTACATGAAATTAAATTATTCTCAATGATCAATTCGACAGAATGCACACCTGCGGTACCAAAAGTCAATGGAGGTATACTTGAAGTTGAAAATGTCTGACCATCACTGACAGTCCACCGGTAAACATCTGCTCCAATTGAAGTGTCTGTCACAGCGACTGACACATTCAAACATGAAGTATCAGCTAAACCAAACCTTGCAGCAACCTCTTCAAAGAACAAGGTCGCAGTGTCAGTATACTCACACATTGCACTTTTCGTAATCAATTTCACCACCGTCTTTAAAGAATTAGGTGTAAACAAATAAGTATGTGATACTGGCGAAACATCTTGAGCATCTGTTCCATCACCAAAATCCCACAAGTATGTGAGGACATCAACCGAATCTTTTATAGTGAAAACAACCTCTTCACCTGTACATATTAAACTTTTACTCATGTCAAATGACGCTACTGGCCCCACCACATTAATTGTTTTTGTCGCAGTGTCTTTACATCCATAAGCCGTTTCAACAATTAACTCAGTAATATAAGTCCCTCTTTCGTATGCTGGGGGTGTAACTGTTGGTGCATTAATAATAGCTCCTCCTGTCCCTAAATCCCAATAATAATTTATAACAGGTCCTTTTGACGAGTCTATGTATTGAATATTTGCCGGGTGACATATCACCAAATTCGTGTCTTGATCTGTATAATATCCAGCAAGCGGGTAGTCTTGTACCGAAACATAAGCGAGTCTAGTACTCTGTCCAACACACCCATTTGTATCCGTTACTGACAGGGTAATATCAAAAGTATCAGCTTGGTTAAAGGTAAAATAAGGTGATTTGTCTGTGCTCGTTCCAAGCGCTGCAAATGTCCAATCGAAAGTACTAAGCGAGTTTTCATTGTTAGCTTTAAACTTAACCGAATCACCTACACAAATTGTCCTGTCTGTAATGGCACTAAACACTGTGTCAGGTACAAGAGGAGTAACTGTTACTTGAGCAGTATCCTTACACCCTAAACTGTCACGGACTATTAATTGAACCGTATACGTAGGAGTAAATACAAATGTCACGGAAGTGTTTTTATTTGAGCTAATCGGATCAGTAATCGGATTTGGAAAAATTCCGCTGGTCCACAACCACTCTACAATCGTGGTATCCGACATTGAAGAATCACTTAAAGCAATTGTCAGTGGTAAACAACCTTGTAAGGTGTCCGCTCCTATTCTCGCAGTAATGGTACCTACTACTATATTTTGAGTAGTAGTATCTTTACAACCATTGATGTCATGTGTAATTAACCTGATCGTGTAGGGTCCGATAGCAGGAAAAGAAAATGATATGTCTGATGATTCTCTTGTTCTTGGGGGTGTTTTATCTCCCAAATCCCACCGGTAAGCATCATCACAATTATTGTATACGTGATTGGATGTCGAACCTGAGAAATTATAACTTACTCCATCACATAATGAACTGTCTCCTGCAATTACCGCAGTTATTTCACGCACGTTTACCTCTATTTGCTGAGTGTCTGGATCACATGAATTTACATTGTTGTATGTAATTAATGACACTGTATAATCACCTGTTGCCGCATAGGTATGATTAACCGTCGAATCCGATGACCCTACAACGACAGTACCATCACCAAAATCCCAATCCCAACTAGTTGCTCCTTGAATTGTGCCAATGAAAGTATAATCAAGTGGCGAAGCGCAAATACCTGTGTAACGTAAACTGCTAAGAGGGCCTTCCACCGTTACCGCATTACTTTCTGTAGTAGATGAAATACAGCCGTTGTAATTTGCGAAAAATGTGACATCTTGCTGTCCCACTTCATCAAAACTTGCCCATTGTTGAGTACCTGAAGTAACACAATCACTAGACTTATTGCTGTTTGTTGAATAGTGCCAATAATCTATGTCAGAACTCCCTGATATGTCAGTAAAAGTCACCGATTCGCCCACACAAATTGTAGAAGGACTGACTGTAAAAATTAAAGACACAGGGTCTCCAACCAATATGGTAACAGGGAAAGAAGTATCCTTACATCCCAACGAATTTTCAGCTATCAGTACCACCTCATACTCACCAGCCGTGGTATATGTATGTACAGGGTTTTGAGCGTTAGATGTTGTTCCGTCTCCAAAGTCGTAAGTCCAATTTACTATGCCCTCACGCGATCTTGTTGAATCCGAAAATGTCACCGTAACTGGGGCACACCCCATGGAAGAATCAGGGACAAAAAATGCTGATACAGGATAAATCGTGTCAACGTAACTTTGCGTAGCCACACATCCGTTTGTAGTTACTATTTGAACCGTTGCACTATAGTAATAAGGGTCATGCACATGGTACACCGTATCATTAATGTAGTAACAGTACGTAGTGTCTTCTGACCTACCTACCACTCCAGCACCATCACCAAATCCCCATGTCCATGAAGCAATGTTAGTTTGTGATGACTGTCCATCAAAATCAAAACAGTATGGTTCCTGACACAAGTACGTCGGATTTCTAACAAAATCAACCGATGGATCCTCTACGTGAACTGTAAATACACTGTCGTCTGAACAACCTTGACTGCTGTTAGCTGTTAATGTGATTTGTTGGTCACCTGCTACATTAAAAGTATGGTTTGGATTTTTTGTATTGTAAGTTGGTCCTCCCGCAAAATTCCAGACATAGGAATTAGCTCCTACCGAATTATTACCAAGTCCATTGATGAATGTATTTAAACAAACAGTATCAGGTAAATTTGGTATTGCTACCGGGTTTCCAATGTTCACAACCCTAGAACTCCTTACAGTACACCCTCCAGCCTCCGTTACATCCAAGGAAACTACATAGGTACCTTCAGCGGTGTATGTAACTGCTGCAGGATTAGCATCAGTAGATGTTTGTCCATTTCCAAAATCCCACAAGTAAGTGATGTCGCTGGTACCGGCAGTACTGTTGACAGAATTATTAGTAAAAGAAACCGTCAACGGTCCAACACAGGCACTTGCAGGGTTTGGAGTAGTAGTAAATGATGAAGTAGGAGCATCGGTAACAGATATTAAGTTCATTTTTTTAATAGAAGAATCACAACCATTTTCGTCAATGACAATAAGTGAGACCGAATAGGTACCTACAATAGTATAGGTATAGGTTGGAGCGCTTACAGTATCAGCTCCTCCATCCCCAAAAGCCCATTTCCAATCCACAATATTGGTTCCTCCCCCTCCTGTAGAAACATCCTGAAAGCTAGTGGTAAGAGGTACGCAGCCTGCTGCATTCCCTGTTAAATTAAATGCTGCTCCAGGATTTCCAAAAACTTCAATGGAAATGGTTGCAACCACTAAACTGCTCTGAGAAATTGTAACATTGTAAGTTCCCGGGGAGATGTAAGAGTTTGTTACGGTGGTTCCACTACCACTTGCTCCATCACCAAAATCCCAAATTCCAGTAGTTGGATAGGAAAACTCTACTTGATTCAATGGAGCGCATCCACTTGTCTTGTTATCCTTAACAGTTATTACTTGTCCACTCAACGCTATAGGGAGCATTAAAGCCAATAAAACAGTGATAATATGTATTCTCATAGGAAACATTCTAAACAAAGCAAATGTAATATTAAAATATTAGTGATAGGATAAAAAGGAAACAATATATATAACTATCTTTGTAACCAAGGATATGAAAAGACTTAAGATATTTACATTATTTATCTTGCTAGCAACAGCAAGTTATTCGCAAGGAAACGGCACAACCTTCAAAAGCATTGACAAATGTTACAATAAAACTTTTTCAGTGTCAATTCACATATTAGAAGACACTCTTGGTCAACAAAATGTTTCTGCTGCTAGCATAGCCTCCGGGATAGCATTAGCTAACAGCTATTTTTCAAATATTTGTGCCACGTTCAATATATGCTCTACTTACGTCCACCCAAATGTCAGAAATGACAAAGTCAGAAAAGGAATTGAAGACAAAGAAATTGCAGTGATGTATGACGTACCTAATACCATCAATATTTATTATGTCATTGACATTTCAGGGGCTTCGAGCACGTGCGGTTTTGCTCCGTTGGGAGGCATGACAGTCCCAACAAAAACATCGGACAGAGACGCAATATTTATCAAAAAATCTTGTGCTGCAGGAAAAACATTAACCCATGAACTTGGGCATTACTTTGGTTTGTATCACACTTTTGAGCAAAGTACAAATGGAATTGAATTTGTCAACGGGACCAATTGTGCAACCACAGGTGATTTAATTTGTGACACACCTGCAGACCCAAGTGGCACTGGCCAAGTTGACGCTGCTAATTGCGACTTAAATCCAGCAGCAACTGATCCTAACGGAGATTATTACACTCCGAATTCGTGTAACATCATGTCATATTACAACAACAACTGTGGAAACGGAATTCAGTTTACAACTGGTCAATATGACAGAATGCTTGAAGTAATGGAAAAAGGACGAAATTATTTGTGGTGAAAAACTGGACTCTTACCATAGCTTTAATTCTTTCTGTTTTCGCCGTAAATGCGCAAGACATTCATTTTACCCAATATTACTTTTCACCCCTTAATACTAATCCGGCATATACGGGGAATTTTGACGGTGATTACCGAATTGTAGGAAATCACAGATCGCAGTGGGGAGCTGTGGTTACCGACCAATTCGTTACCTCTGGGCTTAGTTACGATCAAAACATCGACATTTACAACCATCAAATAGCTGTTGGAATTCATTTTATTCATGATCAAAGTAGCATTGGCTTTTTAAATCAAAACAAACTTGAAATTGCAGGGAGTTACAAAAAAGTGATCAATGGACATAAATTAGCTGGAGGTATTCAATTTGGACTATTGCACAAGGGGTTAAACTTTAACAAATTTACGTTTCCCAACCAGTTTAACATGGATGATGGTTATTTTGATCAAAGTGTAAGTAACAATCAAGATTTCACTACCAACAACATTTACAGGCTTGACCTGAATGCTGGGATTTCTTGGAGTAAGCAGGTATCTGATAAACTAGAGCCAATTGTTGGATTTTCATTACTTCACATTAACACACCCAAGGAAACTTTTTTAAACAACGACACCAACTCATTCCCTTTAAGAAAACTGTTTGACTTTAAAATGAAATATAAATTATCTGACAAAAACACCTTAATTCCTACGATGATTTACATGCATCAAAACAAAGCACATGAAATTGTGTGGGGTGGAATGATTAGACATAAAGTAGCTACAAACAAATATCAATTATTTGATATTTTCGGAGGGTTTTCAT
>JBLIAZ010000085.1:0-10593 GCA_047631875.1 Saprospiraceae bacterium | reverse complement strand
GTTTGTTGTAATAGCATAACATTTCTTATCATTGCACAAAATTATAAAGGACAACAACAATTTATCACATCATGAAAATTAAAAATTTAGTTTCAACCGCAGTCGCAGCAGTAGTACTACTAGGTAGCTCAGCTAAAGCAGACAGTACAGACACACCTGCAAGTAGCTTACCTGCATTTCTGGATCAAGTTTATATAGGTGCTGGATTAGGCTCTGCCTTGGCTTATACTGACATTAAACAATATCCTACAGGACCTCCTGTTTTTAAGTACCGTACAGAATTTGGTTACGGATTTAACGCGTTTGCTGGATATAAAATTAACACTGCATTAAGTGCTGAAGCCACTCTTTCTTGGGTTAGATTAAACGGAACAGATAGGACTAGCGGTGAATGGTTTACCTCTTCGGTATGGCAATGGGATTTAGGCGTGAGATATAATGTAGCAAATGCTTTCCATAAAAGCTCAATTGAAACTCGACAGTTCGACCTGTACCTTCTAGGAGGAATAGGATTCTCTGCATTTAGAACAACAAGGCACTTGCTTCAAAATGGGTACTCGAACGATCAAATTATATTTACTCAAGGTTACGAACCGAATGGAGATAAAGGGAGAAGAGCAATGTCAAGTTCTGCATTTGCCGGTTTAGGAGCAAGTTACAGGTTGACTGAAAACATTGACCTTAATCTTGATATTAAAGGTTACTTCTTAAGTACCGACCTGTTAGACGGACTTACTTCATTTAATCCTACTAAAGACAAATATATATATAACACTTTTGGTGTGATATATCATTTTGGTGGAGCTGCTGACATGAGATCAATAGATGAAAATGATCCTGAAGCTAAACTAGATGCAATTTTAGAAAAACTTAAGGACACTGACGGTGATGGTGTTGCGGATTACGTGGACAAAGACAATAACACACCAGCTGGAGTGAAAGTTTATGCTGATGGTACTGCTGTAGATACAGACGGTGATGGTGTTGCTGATTATTTAGATCAAGAAAGAGTTTCTCCCTGTAAAGAAGTTGACGCAAATGGAGTTGCTAAAGATGGTGATACTGATGGTGTTGCTGACTGTAATGACATCGAGCCAAATACTAAGGCTGGAGCGCAAGTTGATTCTAAAGGAAAAACAATTGCTTCAGGACCTGTTGGAGTGAGTCCAGTAGTAACTACTGACAGCGACGGAGGAACAACAAGTGCAGTAATTTCTGGATTGCCTTCTGTGTTCTTTGCTTTAAACTCAAATACAGTTAGTTACAAAAACTACTCTGCATTGACGCAAGTTGCTCAGTTCATGAAAGCAAACACTGATGCTAAATTAGTAGTAGTTGGTAACTCTGACAAATCTGGATCTGCAAGCTACAACAAGGTGCTTGGAGAAAAAAGAGCTAAATCAGTGGTTGACTACTTAGTAAAAAGAAACGGAATTGATGCTTCAAGATTCACTGTGCAATCTAAAGGATCAGAAGAGCCTATTTCAACTAAGAGAAATTCTGGTCAAGACAGAAGAGTTGATTTTTTATTAGGACAATAATACTTCTATTTTATAGATGTGATTAAAAGGCCCAGAGAATCTCTGGGCCTTTTGCTTTTTCCACTGTAGTCTCAAGTAGACCCCAGGCTAATCAAAAGAGAAACCCTACCAGGGCCATTAATTAAAACTCACAACTAGTTCCAGATCAAGTAATATTTCGGGGGGAGTAGAAAATTAAAAGAGGTTTGGTAAGAGGTTATTTATCAGAGAACTTTCACTAAAAAAAGCCTCGTTATTCTCGTTATTGCGAGGAACGAAGCAATTCCATTTTCAAAAACAAATTGTCCCTAAGACCTTTTAATAATACATATTAAGTATTTCTGAAACCTGACACATCAGGAGGTTGCTTTTCTTTTGGAATTCACCTGTTCACTACCGAACGCAGTGAACAGGTGAATTCCAAAAGAAAAGACAAAAATGAACAACGACGCAAAGGGTAGAGGTTCTAAATGGAATGAAACAACTCTACTCCCCCCGATAGTTGGTCTGATCCCCTTGTAGTGTACAACGGAGTACATCATTGTATTTGAAGAAGAAATATTAGATAAACATTCTAATAAAAATCCCTTTACATCAACCGATGCAAAGGGATTTAATATTCGCTGTTGCTTGCGTACAAAATCGCAGGAACAGCTACGAATCATTATCGGCTTAATCTACATTATCATGTAAAAAAGAATTGTTAGAGCGAAGCTCTGTATTGTCCTCGTCGTCTTTTCCTACAGAATATCTAGAGTTAGTGTTTTCAGCAGAAGATTCTACTTCGTTCAATTTTACATTTCGCCTAACATAAGCTGGTTGATTTTCCAAATCAGCTATTCCTGAAGGAGATTGCATTTTCATGCTCATGTTTTTCAATTGAGCTATTCTTTCTTGAGATCTTCTTAAATTTTCTTCCTCATCTAACTCTTGGGCAAAAGTACTTTTACTATTCCTTACAGGAGGTGTAGGAGTCATTCCCTCACCTAAATTAGATCCACTAGGTGAACTTGGCTCCCTCGAATAACTGAACCCCGGTTCTTCTTGCTCTGGCACTTCTTCTATGTCCTGAGAAAAGGCAAAGCTTGGTGCTTCACTTATTGTGTTTTCCTCCACTTCGTTTATTTCCTCGGTGATACTCACAACTGAGGTCTCCTCAATGGCTTGCTCTCCAGGCGTGTCATCTGTTGTAATTGATGGAGCAGCGAAAGATGGTAATTCCTCTTTCTGTTGTACAGTGACTTCTGGTTCAGGATCGTACAAATTGTATCGTACCACACCGTCTTCCTCTGGAGTTTCTTCTTGTTTCACCCCCCATGTCAAAGGCAATTCCTCAGCAGGTTTGCTTTCTAACTCATTTTTCTTTTCAGTTTCCGCAGTCCCTTGTCCTGCATCAGGCTCTTTATACTCGTTTGTGAGTTTATGAACCACTTTATCCTCCTCCTTGTTCTCCCCTTCATACCCTCCAATTTCCTTTGAATTTGAAAAGCCGGTAGCAATTAATGTCACACAAATTTTTTCTCCTAAATTTTCGTCAGTCCCAGAACCCCAAATGATGTCAGCTGTTAAACCAGCTTCATCCTGAATGTAATCCGTGATTTCCGTGATTTCATCCATTAAGACCTCTTCCTCTCCCGAGGTGATATTCAATAGGATGTAATTTGCTCCCTCTATGTTATTGTCATTCAATAAAGGCGATGCTAGTGCTTCCTGAACAGCAATAATCGCTCTGTTTTCACCCTCAACTGCTGCTGACCCCATGATGGCTACCCCACTGTTTGTCATGACAGTTCGGACATCTTCGAAATCCACGTTGATGTATCCAGTTACTGTAATGACTTCAGCAATTCCTTTTGCTGCTATCGTCAAGATATCGTCAGCCTTAGCAAAAGCATTTTTCAAAGACAAATTTCCATATATCTCTCTTAACTTATCATTACAAATGATCAGTAAGGTATCCACATTTTCTCGTAATTCATCCATTCCTTCGTCTGCCTGCATGGACCTCTTTTTCCCCTCGAACGCAAATGGATAAGTGACAATGCCTACTGTCAATATCCCCATTTCTTTTGCCGCCTGAGCTATAATAGGTGCTGCACCTGTACCGGTTCCACCTCCCATTCCAGCGGTAATGAATACCATCTTGGTGTCGTTTCCTAAAATTTCTTTTATCTCGTCCAAGTTTTCTAAAGCTGCATTTTTTCCTACTTCCGAAACCGAACCAGCTCCTCGCCCCGCAGTTAAAGTCATACCCAATTGAACCTTATTAGGTATTGGGCTAATGTCCAACGCTTGCTGGTCGGTGTTGCACACATAAAATTCGACACCAGTAATTCCTTGTCGGTACATGTGATTTACAGCGTTACTTCCGCCTCCGCCTACACCAAATACTTTGATGATGGAGTTTTCGTCTTTTGGTAGGTCAAATTGCATCATATCTTGTTGTTTTAGTATTTCCTATTGTTTCACTTATTTCTACTTTCCTTTCCCTCAATCTCACTTATTAACTTTAAACTATTTATTCCATGTCGTCCTCAAACAACGCTCGCCCTTTTTTCAATAACTCATCAAAAAAACCACCTTTCCCCTTTGTTGAATGTCCTTTTACTTTGTTATCGTTCGTTGTTTTTCCTTTTTCAAGGACTTGTAATCCTTTAATTACCAACCCTATACCTGTTGAAAATATTGGGCTTGTAATTTCCTTTGTGTTTTTTGAAGCCAAGTGTTCGTTAGGATAACCAATTCTTGTATCCATTCCTGACATGTATTCCACCAACTGAGTGATGTGTTTTAACAATGCACCTCCACCAGTAATAACTATTCCTCCTATCAACTTTTTTTCAAATCCAGAATTTTTGATTTCGTACAGCACATTTTCTACAATTTCCTCCATCCTTGCCTGAATGATACTGGCCAAGTTTTTAATGGAAATTTCTTTAGGTTCCCGACCTCTTAATCCAGGTATCGAAACAATTTCATTTTCTTGGTTTTCTGCTGACAGTGCCGAACCAAATTTCACTTTCAGTAATTCAGCTTGACTCTTAATGATTGTACAACCTTCTTTGATATCCTCAGTCACAATGTTTCCTCCAAATGGAATCACTGCGGTATGCCGGATGATTTCATCGTGGAAAATAGTAATGTCTGAAGTACCTCCTCCTATGTCTACCAGGACAACTCCTGCCTCTTTTTCCTCTTGACTTAACACAGCTTCGGCGGATGCCAACGGCTCTAGAATCAAATCAGCAGTTTCTAAACCAGCCTTTTCAACACATTTAAAAATATTTTTAATGGGTGTCACCTGACCTGAAATAATGTGGAAATTCGCTTCTAAACGAGTTCCTGCCATTCCTATCGGATCAATTATTCCTTGCTCATTGTCCACAATGTACTCTTGTGGCAACACGTGAATTATTTCTTCTCCTGGGATGACGACCAATTTATACATGTCCTCAATTAATGCATCAATGTCTGACTGGTTGATCTCATCGTCAATTGCATGCCTCACCCTTACTCCTTTTTGCTGATAACTTTTAATGTGTTGACCTGCAATCCCAACATTTACTACCTTGATGTCCACACCTGACTCATCCTCGGCAAGTTTTACTGCTATTTTAATTGACGCTACCGTTTTTTCAATGTTTGAAACTACCCCTCTCGAAACACCTACGGAATCGGATTTACCCATTCCCAGTATTTCAATTTTTCCAAACTCATCCATTTTCCCCACCATGCATACAATCTTGGTAGTTCCAATGTCAAGTCCAACTATAATTTCTCCTGACGCCATCTTACTTACAAACTATTTGATTCTCAAACTTTAAATTAATTTCCTTGTACTTATTCCACCCCACTCTATTCACTACCTGCTCATAATACATTTTCAGCTTTTCTAATTTTACTTTTGAATTGCTCAACGCACCAAACACTATTTTTTGATTACCTACTAAACAAACCAATTCTGCATCACCGTTATCGTTTATGTACACTTGTACTATTTGTTTACTCCAAAACTCATCCTCGTATACCAAACTTGAAAAATCATACAAGTGAGAAAAAAACAACTTTTCCCTAAGTGCCACGGAGGCATCTGTTTCGGCATTAACTAAGTACCTATTCAACCAACCACTTACTGTCAATACTCTTGGTGTAAAAGAGCTAACCCAAGACATTTTATCTCCTTGTTTGTCGATGTAATACCCCTTTTTCCCGTTTGGCTTCACCCTTACTATCACTGTTTTAAGCGACACTTCCACTTTCAGATTTCCGTTCACTTCCAAGTAAACTTCAGCATTTTTCACTGGAGCTTCCAGTTCCACTAAACGCTCAATTTCCAGCAAGTTTATCTCGGAAAACGACTTTCCCAAAAAGGTATCTAGCCTGGCTGTAACCATTGCCTTGATGTCGTTCTCACCCAAAAAAGGATCGCCTTCCAACACATTGATCGGAGCCGAAAATGACTTTACTTCCTGTTTTTCTTGTTTTACAATTGCAAAGCCGAAACACACAAGTAGTCCAATAATTCCAAGAACGTTCGCAACAATTTTTATGGTTTTTTTACTTTCCATTTACGCTTTATAACTCATTGATATTCAAGCGATTTAACAAATTTTGCTTCACGGCTACCACCTCCATTCCAATATCTCCAGCACCTATTGTTAAAACTACGTCACAATCAGTATTACTTATGTAGTGGTGCATGTCTTTTTTTGAACAAAGCATTTTTGAATTCTTTTTGATCTTGCTTAACAATAACTCGGAATCAATGCCGGGAATAGGTAATTCTCGAGCAGGGTAAATATCTAGTAAAACAACGGTATCAAGGAGTTCTAGCGATTTAGCAAAGCCGTCCAGGAAGTCCCTGGTGCGGGTAAATAAATGTGGTTGAAACACCCCAGTAATTTTTTTATTAGGGTACATTTTTTTTACAGACAAAACCAACGACTTTATTTCTGCCGGATGATGAGCGTAATCATCTATGTACACACAGTTTTTTGTTTTAATATGAATGTCGAATCTCCTTTCCACACCAGAATAAGCGGCCAAAGCATCTTTAATTTTTTTAGCGGAAATTCCTAGTTTTTGAACTATGGCAAATGCCACCAATGAATTTTCCATGTTGTGTAATCCAGGCAGGCCTACCACTACGTTTTTAACCACCCCATTATTCCAGTTGAAATCGCCTAAAAAAACGCTGTCTTCGATCTTTAAATTAGTCACATAATAGTCAGCAGAAACATCATTTAAACTGTATGTTTCAAAATTATGACCAAGTATTGTCTCTAGTTTTTTTTCGATGATAGCGCTTCCGTCTTTTTGCAAGTTTTTGGTCAGGAATTGGCGAAATGTATTCTGCATCTCTTCCTCCGTGCCGTATATGTCTAAGTGATCTGCATCTGCGGCGGAGACACTGATAATGTTAGGTGACAATTTTAAAAAAGACCTGTCGTATTCGTCTGCCTCAATGACGGTGACTTTGCTGTTGCTGTCGTGGTAATAATTGCTACGTAAGTTTTTAGACACACCCCCCAAAAATGCCGTCATTGGGTAATTACAATGCTTTAAACAATGCGCTACCATCGACGAAATAGTTGTTTTTCCATGGGTCCCAGCTACGGCAATGTTGTAGTTTTTTTCGGTAATCATTCCCAATATTTCGGATCGCTTGAATATGAAATAACCCTCATTATTAAAATAATTGAGCTGTGCTGAATCCTTTGGAATGGCAGGAGTATAAATAACTAATGCGTCCTCTTTAATTTGAAACTCACTTGGAATATTTCCGACCTCATCCTCAAAATGTAAATCCGCACCTTCCTCTAGTAATTGGTCAGTTAAATGTGTTTGTGTTTTATCATACCCTGCTACATTCTTCCCTTGTGCTAAAAAATACCTCATGAGTGCACTCATGCCAATTCCACCACCCCCTAAAAAATATACGTTCTTTTTGTTCAACACCGCTTCTTGTTTGATTTCAAAATTCCAAGTACAAAAAGAGCCAATTTTTTAATACGAAAGTCACTCGCAGCTATGGAGTTATCATCAAAATGATGTTGAAGGATCTTTTGAAGTATTTTTGGATCAAGCAATATTCCTTGTGGGGGAGATTTTTTGAAGCGGAAATTTTTGGATGAATCTTAAAAGAATTCGTTTCTAATCCCCTTTCACTACAAGTCTTTTAAAGAATCCTGCTGTTTTCTATATTAGAAGAATTGAGCTTGGAATTTTTCTCATCCCACAAGAAATATTGCTTGATCCCAGTTTAGCCCATATCTAGTCCACATGTTGAAAAGTTTTGGGAATCAAGGGAGGATCAGCTCCACTCTATTTTAAGAACTCTGTTAATATTAGTTACATTTATATGAGAAGCACGTACCACCAGTGGTTCATATACAAACGTTGTGGCTAATTACCCAAAATGAGAAAACTAATTTTTACAATAATATTGTCTATCACTAGCATAATGTTAATAGGCCAAACTGGTTCTATTCATATTCCATATCGGATTAAAAATAAATGGGGTGTAGCAAATGGTGAGGGACAAATTACATGTAAACCGAAATTTGAAGAAACATTTCCATCGACTTGCGATAGAATTAGATTTTCTAAAAATGGAAAATATGGGTTTATTAATCCCGAAGGAGAAGTAATTGTTAAACCCATTTATTTAAAAGCAACTGACTTCTTTAATTCCGGAAGAGAACTCCTTTCAAAAGTATCCACAAAGGACACCACCTTTTTTATTGGATTAAATGACGAACCTATCCAGCCTATACATGGGTGTGGAGGAAGTCACAGCATTGCTTACAATCCTGTAACTTTAATCAACAAGAATGATTCTATTGGAGTAAAATCTTGGTATGGTGACACTATTATTAAACCCCAATATAAAAAAATAATATCGTTTAGAATTGGACAGTTTATTGCTGTTCAAAATTTCGAATTAAAATTTGGTATTTTAAACCTAAGGAGTGACACAATTTATGATTTTGATTTAGATTCTGTAAAACTTTATCCCAATGACCAGAGTAATCCATTATATTTTATATACAAAAATGGACAAATTGGAATCTTAGATTCTCAAGGTATAGTTCAAGCAAATCCACTTTACGACAATATTATTCCCTATTCAACTTCAGGTGGATTTCGATTTTATACGGCTTTTCGAGAAAAGAAAAAATTGGGTTATTTATACCGTGGAATTGAGTTCTGGGAATAAAAACTAGCCACAATACGCTCTATGTTAAATGCTTAAAATGGGGTTAACACAGCCCTTATCTTGTATACTTTTCTCCATTTTCATTTAGGCTTGCCATTGCTTTTTCGATTGTCATTTTATTTTTCTTGTTTTTCAACTAGTGGCTTGATGCAACGTTCAAATAGTGCAACCCCTCCAATAACTGCTATCACAGTGATTGAAATGTTTTTAAAATCTATCTTTTCCATTTTGCTATTTTTAAAATTGATTATTTTCTTGAAAATTGAGGAGAATCGAGGGGAACTGTGAAGAACCTTGGAGAATCGAGGATTCTTAGTAGTCCTCGGTTTCACACTATTTTTTGGACGTCAATATTGAACGTAAAAGGTTCAATATTCAACCTTTTGCATTAGACGTTATCATAAATCCAACCTTCCTTGAGCGTCTTTGTCTCTTTTTCGCTTCAACATTTTGGATGAAAAATCTTCATCCATGGACTTCAACTCATTCAAAACTGACTTAGAATTATTTTTCATAAACTCGTTAATCACAAACAATTTAAAAGCTCGTTGATCTTTCATTAATTTACTTAGCTGAAAATCTTTGTCATCCCCATTCACCACAATCAAGTTAATCAAATCTTCCGCCACGGCAATACCCATGCTTTGCAACAACACATCATTGTATTTCTTGATTAAGGATTTTATTTGGTCTTTTTCTTTTGAGGTCATATTATTAAGGTGCGACTACCCTTTTTTATCGGTAAATTTTATTCAAATTTTATTTGATTGATTTCTTGTTTTAAACTCTCAAGTTCTTCAATCAGCTTTTCAAATTCTGGAGAGTCTTCATTTATCATACTTTCTTGCATTACTTTGTAGTCATTCTTATACGACGCAAGTATATCATGAGCTGGAATAAAATTGATAAATTCTGGCGAGTGCCTATCGTAATCAACATCTTTTAGCTTTGTAAATTGCTTACGATGTGCAACAATTGTGCGGTACAAACTCTCGTTTTGCAAGCCTATTTTGCATTGAGGAACCTGCAGTAGTTTATAAAGGTCATATAAATGGCGAGACATTCTTTCGCTTCGAGGTTCTTCCTTTTGAAATTCCTCGTGGAGTAAAAATATTTTTTCTAAAAATGTTCGTTCTGGATTAACACTGGGAATTAAAATTGGATTTTGAACAAACTCGGAGCCTGGAAATGTTAAATCCAACACAGAAACAACTTCTCTTTTGGTATATGGTTCAATCAACGACCTACAGCCTATTTCTAATAATATCCGTGGTTTGATGTAATCCGGGTATGCCAATACATGTGGATAATATACTTCCACCAACTTTGGGTCCTGATCTGATTCGGTTGTTGCAATCACATTAATTTGCACATCCGACATGCCTTTTTCTTGAAATGCCTTTTGCAATGCCGGAGCAAATTCTTCTGTTATATACTTACTTGATGATTTACGTAGTTTCGTGCGCTGGTTTTTACCTAAATCACCTTCAAACCCTAAAAACTTTCGGTTCACCGCTAAGTCTACATCTTCCGAAAACCTGCTGATAATCCCCCATGATTTACTTAATGACGTCCCTCCTTTAAACACTAAATGAGGGCCTATTGCCATTTCAAAAACTAGGGACAACGTTTGCGCCACCCACCAGTCTTTTTCAACATTGTAATCAGGCATGTTTGTCCTGTTGGACACCTCTTTATAAATGTTTTTCTTTTCTTCTTTCTCTATGTTATAAAACCTTATCATGCTTCCAATGCTTTTTTTAACACCCTTGCAATCCAATCGGGAGCAAGTTTAATATCATGCTTTAGCTTTGACACGTCCTCTTTTCTAAGAAGCTTCACCAAATGTTCTTC
>JBLIAZ010000084.1:0-10602 GCA_047631875.1 Saprospiraceae bacterium | reverse complement strand
TTGTCCTCTAATTGATGATTATACAAATCCCTGTACAGTCCATTCAGGCTTAACAACTCTTCATGAGTGCCTTGTTCTGCAATTTTACCATCGTCCATCACTATGATGTTATCAGCATCTTGTATGGTGGACAACCTGTGTGCAATAATGATAGATGTCCGTCCTTCAGTAATTTTTGAAATGGCATTTTGAATGAGCATTTCTGTGGTGGTATCAATTGAGGAGGTTGCTTCGTCTAAAATCAAAATCGAAGGATTGTATAAATATGCTCTTAAGAAAGCCAACAATTGTTTTTGACCTGAGGACAACATCACCCCTCTTTCTTTGACTACATAATCATATCCTCCAGGTAAACTAGAAATGAATTGATGGGCTCCGATAAGTTTTGCTGCCTCTTCTACTCTTTCAAATGAAATGTCTTCATTATTCAATGTAATGTTATTCAATATCGAATCATTAAACAAAAATACATCCTGAAGCACTACTGCACTTACTTTTCGCAAAAACTCAAGTTGGTATTTTTCGATGACAATCCCATCTACTTTTACATTTCCTTTTTGATATTCATAAAAACGAGTAAGCACGTTAATGATGGATGATTTACCCGACCCCGTTGCACCAACCAATGCAAGCGATTGCCCTGGTTTAATTAAAAAAGACACCTCTCTTAACACATAATCCTCTTTGCTATATGCAAAACTTACATTTTCAAATTCTATTAATCCTTTAATTTTTACGTCCTTAATTTCTCCGTCATTTGGAATGTGCTCGTCGGTATCCAAAATTTTAAACACCCTCTCCGAAGCAACCATACCCATTTGCAATGTATTAAACTTGTCAGCCAGTTGACGAATAGGTCGATACAGCATGTGAACGAATAAAATGAATGCCATTATTTCTCCTACCGAAGACTCCCCTTTCATCACTCCATTTGCACCCCACCAAATAAGTAACGCTAAAGATATTGCCGACAAAATTTCAACAGCAGGGAAAAATACTGCATTTGCCCAAACAGTTTTTATCCAACCATCTCTGTGCGCTTTGTTCACACTTTTAAATTTCTTGAATTCTTCATTCTCTCGGTTAAATATTTGAACCACATACATTCCAGTGACATGCTCCTGAACAAAAGTGTTAATTTTCGAAACATTTTTACGGACTTGAATGAAGCCCTCTTGAATGAAATTTTTAAAGAAAATCGTTGCGTACACTAAAATTGGAATTGGCAATAGCACTACAATACTTAATTTCCAGTTAATAGAAAACATAAAAATCAGGGCAACAGTAAGTTGAAGTATGTCACTCATGATGCTAATGATTCCTTGTGAAAATATCTCTGCAATAGATTGAATATCAGAAGTAACCCTTGTGACAAGTGCCCCGATTGGGTGCGTATCAAAATACTTTAATTTAAAGCACGTGATGTGACGGAAAACTTTTTTTCTAATACTTAATATAATAGACTGCCCTAACCAACCTGTTAAATAAGCCTGAAAAAACTGTAAAAATGTGTGTAATAGCAGCAACCCCAACAACAATAATATAACGTTATTCAAACCAGGCAAATCATTTTCTTGGATGTGTTCGTCAATTGCTTTTCCAATTAGCAATGTCCTAAAGGGCGCTAAAAATGCAGTAGCAAAAGTAATTGACAAAGTGATCAGTAAAGTCCCCTTAAAAGGTGTGGCATACTTTAAGGTACGCCACAATAACTTTAAGTTGATGGATTTTTTTTGTGTTTTACTCATTCTTAGTGTCCAATAAAATAGCCGTCTGGATATTTTACTTTATACAAAAATAAGCCTTTTGCTGGAGCTGACGCCCCTGCATTAGATCGATTTTTTGAATGAATGATATCATTGAAAGCACTAATTGAAGTTTTCCCTATTCCTACATCCAATAATGTTCCCACAATGGAACGAACCATGTTTCGTAAAAACCTATTTGCTGTAATGATAATCTCAATTTTCCCTTCACCCAATTCATTAATTTCAAACACTGTTACATCACAATCATTGGTGTTTACATCGGTATGTAATTTTGAGAAAGAGGTGAAATCTGTATGTTTTAATAACAGCCTTCCTGCTCGGCGCATTAATTTAAAGTCAATGTCTCTAACGTATAAGTAACTGTATTTATCAATGAAAGGATTTTTTTGTTGATGAAAGTAATATCTATATTCTCTGCTTATCGCATCAAAACGACTGTGTGAATCTTTGTTTACAGGGACGATTTTACTGATCGCAATATCATTGGGTAGTAAGCGATTCAATTTATAGCAAAATTCGTCTGCGGTGTATTTTTTTAATTCAAATTCGCAATGCAAGTAAAAATCAGAAGCGTGAACACCTGTGTCTGTACGTCCACAACCCATTACACTTATTTTACTACCAATCAATACCTGTAACTGTTCTTCAATAATTTCTTGAACTGTGATTGCGTTAGGTTGAAATTGCCAACCATGATATTTTGTACCATCGTACGACAAACGAAAAAAATATTTGTTATTCTTCATACTAACTCCATCCGTTCTTTAAAACACGAAAATATAGACAAAACGTATCATAACATCGACTTACTCCCGAAAGTTGCAAATGTAGCTATATATATATTTAAAAATCAAGGTATTGCGCTATTAAAATAATTTAACATTTGTAACTATTTAACGATCAGATTGTCTACCTTATAGACCCTTAATTACCTAAACTTGACTTATGAAAAAACTACTGACTCTATTTGCGGGAACACTTTTCGCGCTAAATATCTGCTCAAATCCTTCAACAACAATTGCTACATGGAAAAATGACGCTAAAGGAGCGTACAGTTTTATACATGATGATTATGGTGATCCAGGTGTCTCAGGAATAAACAATTACGCAGATGCAATTGCTCGAGCAAGAGGTATCAAATTTACTATTGGTGCTATCACGTCTGCCTGTGAAAACAATCCGCAAATGTGGACAGATGCAATTGACATGATCAATTACGGTCATGAAATAATTAATCATTCTCACAATCATTATTGTGCTGTCGGTGCTGGTACATGGTGTACAACTGGCTTGTGGGCAGAACCAGCTACTGAAGATTTCGCGACGGAATTAACGTACAGTAACAATTCAATAATTACTAACACAGGTACAACACCTAGGTTTTTCATATATCCCTATGACTTATTTAACACTGCAGCGAACAACCATTTAAAATCATTGGATTACATAGGGTCAAGAACTGGCACGTACGATGGGGACAATGCAGCAAATTTTGCTCCTGATGCTGATGGTTTTTTCAGAACGGCTTTTTATGTAAAAACAGAGGACAATAATGGTGACATCACAGCTATTGAATTAAATAATTGGGCAGATCATGCAAGTGCTAATAATGTTTGGGTAAACCGTGAAATGCATAATGTAGGGCCAACAGGATGGGGACGTATTGGAGTTAGCGACTACACAAATCACTTAGATCATTTACAAAGTGAAGTTGCTGCTAACAACCTTTGGGTTGGGACAATTTCTGAAGTACTTACTTATCAAATACAAAAAATAAACTATACTCCTACTACAAGTTACGATGCCGGAACAACTGAAATTACTGTTTCTTGGAATACTCCTACCTTTGATGTGGCAGCCTATTTATCTCCTTTAACAAAGAAAAGCCCTGTAACTATTCTGGTCGATCTAAATGGGTTAAGTGCTACTGGAAAAGTGGTTAAACAAGGTGTAAATATCATTTCAAACGTTACTGTAACTAATGGGATTATGAAATTCGATGCTTATCCATCTGAAGGGACTATTATTATAGGGCCGAATGTTTGTAATGATTTTTGTTTTGTCTCTGGACCATCAGATTTAATTGTTACTGAAGGCGATAATGCTTCTTTTAGCATTAATATCACAGCAACACCAACAGTTACTTATGCTTGGTATTTAAATGATGTATTAATTTCAGGAGAAACAGGAAGTTCTTTGAACTTAACTAATGTTCAAACAACTCAAGCAGGAACTTATAAAGTTGTCGCTTCAAAAACTGGGAAGATAGACATTGTGGATTCCGGTACATTAACAGTGAATAACCAAACACCTTTCAACAATACTATTGCCACGATTCCGGGTATAATTCAAATTGAAAATTTTGATGAAGGAGGTCAAGGAGTAGCTTACAATGAGACCAGTGGCACAAACCAAGGAAATTCTTTTGTAAGATCTGATCCAGTCGATCTTGAAAACGAAGGAAGTGGAATTACTTTAGGATGGACTGTTACTGGTGAATGGCTGGAATACACGGTAAATGTAGCTCAACATGCAGTTTATGATTTAGATGTTAGACACGCATCCTTATCAACAAATGGTGCAATTACACTCAGTATCAATGGAACTGATGTTTCGAACAGCTTAGTGTTTAGTCCAACAGGTAGTTGGACCACATGGCAAACAACGACTTTTGGAAACATTACTTTAACCCAAGGACAACATATAATAAGAGTAACAATGGATGCTGATGACGGTAATTTAGATTACCTGGAGTTCAAGGTTAATCAGATTATTACAGGAGTAAGTGGCCCAACAGATGACATTAAAGTTGCTGTTTACCCTAACCCATTCACATCATCTTTTACAATCAATAGTAACGGGAAGAAAATTGAAAACATAAGTGTTTCAACCCTTGAAGGGAAAAAGGTTATTGCCATTAATAGTTCAACAGGAAATTTAAACTTAGGTGATAATTTAAGTCCAGGTGTATACCTAATTGAGTTTTCAGTTCAAGGGACAATTCATCGAAAAAAAATAGTAAAAGAGTAAAAGTAGAGCTATTTAACTTCAAACATTTACTAAACCCTAATCAATATTTTCTTGATTAGGGTGGATACTCAAACCACTTAGCTTTTCGGTTTTTCAACTCCTTCTTTTTACCTTTCACTTCGTTTAATAATAAAAACGTAGCTAAGGCTATGTTTGAATTTTTAGCCTCGTGAAAGAAAATAATAAGCTTCGATAAAATTCCCGAAAAGCTAAATCGTTTGAGTATACTTATCAACATATAGGCTAATACTATTCACAACAGTTTTTATTGAAACATTATCATGGTACTTTAGCATGCGCAAATGCACCATTTCATAAAAGACCTTTTACCATGACTAAAGAACACGTTAAATGCCTCATCATCGGAAGTGGACCTGCAGGTTACACAGCAGCCATTTATGCAGCGAGAGCCGATTTAAAACCAATGATGTATGCAGGATTACAACCCGGAGGACAATTAATGGAAACAACGGAAGTTGAAAATTTCCCTGGTTTTCCTGATGGTATGCAAGGACCGGAAATGATGGAAAAATTCCGTGCTCAAGCTGAACGATTCGATACAGACATTAGGGATGGATTAGCTACTGAATGCTTTTTGAATGAAACCCCAAAAAGAGTAATTATAGAAGACAAAGCAGAAATAACTGCTGACACTGTAATTATATCAACAGGAGCTTCAGCTAAATGGTTAGGCCTTCCTTCTGAAGAAAGGTTAAAATCTGGAGGTGTCAGTGCTTGTGCTGTTTGTGACGGATTCTTTTACAAAGGAGAGGAAGTAGTTGTCGTTGGCGCAGGCGATTCTGCTTGTGAAGAAGCTAGTTATTTAGCAAAGCTATGTACTAAAGTTACGATGTTGGTTAGAAAAGATCACTTCCGGGCTTCAAAAGCAATGGTTCATAGAGTTGAAAGCATTAAAAATATTACAATTTTGTACAACACTGATACTGTTGAAGTTTTAGGAGACATGGGTGTAACTGGTGTGAAAGCCAAAAACAACCAAACAGGTGAAGAATTAGAGGTTTCTTGTACAGGGTTCTTTGTTGCCATTGGTCACAAACCTAATACCGATATATTTAAAGGTCAGTTGGACATGGACGAACAAGGGTACTTAGTTCCTGAACTGGGGTCCACAAAAACTAACATTCCTGGTGTATTTGTAAGTGGAGATGCTGCTGACAAAGTATATAAGCAAGCTGTCACTGCAGCAGGTACGGGATGCATGGCAGCGTTAGATGCCGAAAGATATTTAGCTCATTTGGTACACAATTAAAGATATTTATCTCGGTGTGTTTAAGCCAGGGAACAAAATTACCTAGACTCAAATTTATTATTTGAACTTTCAACTAGTGTCCATAAAATCGTAAAAACAGGTAACCTAGAGACATGATAGTCCTGACATTTCCCTTCTAAGTAAAAAACCTTGTTCTAGACACGAAGTGCGTTCTAAATCCATAAATGTCCGTTTAACACCAAGGTTTTGAGCTCTTTTTTTCCACTGACATTTTATTGAGTTTTTTTGTAACCATTACTGACAATCTACGTACATGATAAGCAAGTTCTTGGCTACAAGGCTAGTTCATGCTACATTGAGGTAACTAAAAAATCAATACTCATGAAAAATATCATCACGATATTACTTTTATTGTCATCAATTTCGACTTATGCACTGACACCTAAAATTCACTCGTTCACACCTAAACAATATAACGGACATCAGAGTAATTATGACGCCGTTTTCGACGAACACGGAAATCTATTTGTCGCCAACACTTATGGAGTAATGGTTTATGATGGAGATAAGTGGACCAACACTCCCCTACCAGGCGGAACGAGTCCAATATCCTTGTCTTTTTCTCGTGACAATGTACTTTTTGTTGGTGGATACAACGAAATGGGATACATCAAAAAAGACAAGTATGGCGTGTACAATTACACTTCATTAATTGATTTACTACCACGTGGGTTTGACAACAAAATTGGTTGGGTGAGTTATTGTGTTGCCCATCAAGACAAAGTGTATTTTGCTTCAGAGTTTAACATCTATGTATATAACGGTACTGAAATAAGTGTCATCAAACCAGAACCTGGCACATCTCATTCTTTTTTAGGAATATATGACCACAAGCTTTTTGTGATTGAAGATGGGCAATCTGTTTTTACTGTTGACAGCACTGGAGTGAGTTATTTTAAAAACGGTGTTGATTTTCCAGAATTCAGGGGGATCGAGAAAACAGGAACCGACGAATACGTTGTTTACGGAACAGAACAAATATTCAACTTGAAAGGAAATAAGCTCACTCCAATAAATAAGTTAGATTTCATTGGAAAGCAAACCATTTCCGACGTCATTATCACTGACAATGAAAAAATAATTTCCACTCAGCAACGTGGAATTTATGTGCTTGACAATTCCTATAACCTCAAATATCATTTCAACTTAGACAACAGTTCCATTGCTGACAATTATATTTATCAAATTAGTTTAAATGAAAAAGGAGACATCTGTTTAGCCACCAACAACGGAATTTCAATCATTAATTTTGGTTTCCCTATGTTGAACATTGGAAAAACTAATAACGTGTATGGGGCGGGTTACTCCTCTTATCTAAAAGGGAATGAAATGTATTTAGGGACATCCCAAGGACTATACTACTGCTCCGATTGGAAAAACAACAAAAATCATTTCCAAAAAATAGATGGCACTAAGTCATTCATCTACGACATTGCCGAAATAAATGGTGACATGTTTTTAGGAGATCAAAGTGACTTTTATCAATTGATAGACAGCAAAATACATAAACTCTCAGAAACACCATGGCAAGGAGCTTGGTGCATCAGAGAAGTTCCCGACAAGGAGATTCTTTTAGTAGGGACTTATTATGGGATTGACGTGTACCGTAAAATCAACGGGAAATGGAAGTTTGGAAATAAACTTGAAGGCTACAAAGAAGCCGGCAGGACCTTGGAATACGACAACATTGGTAACTTGTGGGCATGTAGTGGATTGAATGGATTTTACAAACTACAGCCAGCTGATAACTATGAAGGAATAAAGAAAGCCACAAATTATTGCGAAATCAACAATGAAGCAAATGGTCATTTCATAGAGCTTATCAAAGACGAGGATAAACTATATGTTTCGTCGAAATCAGGATTATATCAAGTGATTAATGGTGAATTACACAAAGACAGCGTCAACACTGACCTTGATTATGAAAGAATTAGAAAAATTGAGCATGGTGGGATTTATACTTTGGAGAACAACAAAAGCCCAATCGTACTAAAAAAATCAAACAAGCACCTCATTGTTGACAGCCTCCATGTGCTAAATAGCATAAACATTGAATTGATTGGCAACAACGAAATGATCAATCAAATTGAGGAAGATAAATTCCTTATTGGCACTTCAGAAGGTTTTGCAATAGTGCAAAATAGTGAACCCATCTCTTACTTTGGTGAAGTGAAAATATCAGCAATCACTGACTTAAAAAACGACAGTGCAATAAGCTTAAACAAGAGCAATCTTTCATTTGATGAAAATGATTTAAGGTTTACATTCTCCTATTCTGCCATGGAAAAGCTTTATGAAGTTGAATGGTATACTATGTTGTCAAAAAAAGGACAGCAAGGCACTTGGAAAAGCAATCAAAAATCAAATTACAAAGAGATAACTAATATACATGAGGGAGATTATGAGTTAAAAATCAAGGTCGTAAGCAGGAATTCCATTTTAGGAGAGCACATGGTCAGCTTCAGCATTGCACCACCATGGTATCGAAGTAGGGCCGCAAAGTCCGTTTATTTCGTCATTTTTATGTTTCTCATTTTTGTATTGTACAAAACATGGATTGCCCGATTAAAAAAAGAAAGAAAAAAACTTACTCTTCAGAAAGAAAAAGAGTTACAGATGCAACAAAACGAACACAAAGAAGAAATACTTAAAAAGGAGATACTTGAAAAGGAAACCGAAATTTCATACTTAGCATTAAACTACAGTCAAAAAAGCGAATTGTTAAAACACGTAAGTGGCAAGTTGAGTAACTTGATGAAAAACATCAACAATCCTCAAGGGTTAATGTCAGAAATTAAAAGCTTGAGGTTCTCTCTCCAAGACATTCAAAAAGGAGAGGAACAAAAATGGAATGAATTTCAAATCCACTTTAACTCTGAACACAATGATTTTGTGACAAAAATCAAGGAAATGGATCCTAAAATTAAAGAGTCCAATTTGTTGATGTGTACTTATGTTAAAATGGGGAAAACAAACAAAGAAATTTGTGACTTGCTGAACATTTCAATCAATGCTTTGGACAAACGTAAATCCAGGTTAAAAATCAAGTTCGAAGCACCAGAGGAGGAGACCTTTAATGAGTACATCAGGAAGTTGTAAATTAATTTATAGTTTTAGCGGCTTTAGTTAGGAAACTGCACATCTTATTGACGACAAAAAAGTAATTTATATAAAGTATAAGTAGGCTTTGTTTAGTAGCTTTGAATAGCCACACTTAACTTCTACTTCATGCGTTGTTTTTTCATTACAGTTTTCGTTTTAGGGTTTTTATTTATTAGCAAAGGTCAAGATCCTATTACTAGTCACCCAATGGGTTCATATACTGAGATCAATCCGTCTATGATGGGTAATGACAGCTTAAATACTGCTTATTTAAACCGCCGTAATCAATGGCCTAATATTCAAGGGACGTACTTAACAACTAGATTAGGTTATCATCATTACCTAAAAGGAATAAATGGGTATTTAGGCCTTTCAATAATGCATGAAAATGCAGGGTCAGGAACCTTTAAAACGACAAACGCAGCTTTGAATTATGCTCAAAATATGAAAATTAATAAAGTTCAAATTAAAATAGGCGCAAAAGTAAGTGTGATTCAAAACATTTTGGATTGGAATAAATTGACCTTTGGAGACCAAATTGATCAGCAAATAGGATTTATCTCTTCATTATCTGCAGGTCGGCAAGGTCAGCAGGCTATTTCTTATTTAGATTTTTCAATGGGATCAAGTATATACTGGAAAGGTTTTACTGTTGGAGCTGCTGCGTTTCATTTTCTTGAACCTAGCAATGGATTTATTGCTGTTAATTCAAGTGTTCTTCCGATGGCTTTAACCTTTCAGATTTCTAAGACTTTTTCGGAAACAATAAAAGGCAAAGAGATTACAATCAGTCCTTATGTTAATTTTAGCAGACAACGAGATTTTGAGTCAAAAAACTTCGGGATCCTTAGCACCTATCGTTGGGCAATACTTGGGTTTTCCTTCAGGTCTACTGATGCATTTATTGCCATTATCGGAGTTAAAACCAAGTACATCAATTTAATTTACTCTTATGATTTAACCGTTTCAAAATTATATAGTAATACTGGCGGTTCCCATGAAGTTTCCTTCATTTTCCACCCTTTCAAAAAAAGAAAGAAAGCTCACAAAAACCTATTGTCAGTTAAATCTCCATTTATGTTGTAAACTTCCCTTCTAAACAGTTTACTTTTTAGTGAATTTGATTTAACTTTATTTTCGATACCATTTACATTAACTATTCTTATTAGAAACTACATTTATCTTAAGCCATGGCAATAGAATTTACCGATGCAAATTTTGAAGAAACCGCAGTTAAAAGTGACAAACCAGTAATAGTTGATTTTTGGGCTGAATGGTGCGGACCATGTAGAATGGTTGGTCCTATTATTGAAGAATTAGCAGCGGAGTATGAAGGTAAAGCCATCATTGGAAAAGTTGACGTAGACAACAACAACGAAATTTCTGCTAAATACGGTATCAGAAACATTC
>JBLIAZ010000083.1:0-10725 GCA_047631875.1 Saprospiraceae bacterium | reverse complement strand
AGGAGCTTACAAACCAAATTTGTTAATCAGCATGAATTTGGAAGCCATTGACAACACACCATTTTGCTTCAATGGGTCTTGTTATCAAATGAGCGAGCAGAACAAAAAAAGTGTTGCTACTCAGTTTACCAACGTGTATTTAGACATCAACAAAACCTTGAGTAAAAGCGAGTATCATGCTGTACTTGAGTCCTGTAATGGTAAAGATGTTTATGTATACTGGGATAAAATGATGAAAGTCACTCCAGAGAATAAAGCATTGATTTTTGATCATTTAAGTAAAAATCAATTCAGCTTATTTCCTTTGCATCACATCAGTACCACAAATAATTTGCTGATCACAAAAAGCAACAACTTAGGGCCAAACTTAAGTGACTTGAAAAACACGAAGTTCAAGGACGGGTTAAAAGCCTATTTGGAAAAAGGCAACCCACCGGTTAAAATTCTTTCCTTGAACCAACTGTCTGACTATTGGTCCAGCCTTAATCAATTTCAGCTGATAGACGTTCATTATGGCAATGTCAGCGCCGTTAAAACACTATTAGAAGGTACATTCCCAACCAAAAGTAGCAACGACAGCATAGTCTATGTGGACAACGCCAAGGTTCAAATCACAAAGTTTAAAGGGAATCAGTCCACCGATGCTCCGGATCACTTGCTCAGAATTTTCGGATTCAACCAACTGATGAAAAAAATTGGACCCAAATTTTACAACAAGGAACAATATGAGGATGAGCTTTTTAGCATTGCAAACGAAGCTTTTATTCTGTCTCCTATTTCAAGCATGATTGTCCTTGAAACCGACAAAGATTATACTGACAATGGGATAGACGAGAACAAAAACAGTTTAAAAAATGCCTCCATGAATTCCTCAGGAGCAGTTCCAGAACCTCATGAATGGGCGTTGATAATCATTGCTGTGTTGACCATGTTTGGCTTGTATTATAAGAAATACAAAGTAGCACTTAGGTAATCTAACCTGCAGAAAATACTAATGAATCAAAAATTTAAAACATCACTTCCCGCAGTAGGGCTACTAGGATTAGCCCTACTGGCATTGGGATACATCGTAAGTCAGTTCATGGTGCTTGAATTTGAAATTATATTGGGCATCCTGTGTTTCCCTTTTGTGCTAAACTTCCAGTTAATAAGACATGGAAGACATGGAAGACTTTGGCAAAATCAAAAAGAACAAGGGAACATCAAAGGTGAATCCAAGACTTACTGGCGGTATTTCATATGGGGAGCGGTGTTTTTAATGCTATACTCATTATTAGGTATTACCTCATTGGCATATTTTTCAGCAGGTTTAGCAGTGTTTTTTGTTTTAGAGAGCACCATTGGAAAAGTAAACCACAGCGCATGGATTTATTTAGGGATTACTTCCCCCTTTTTTGACTTCATAAGTAAGTTGGTCAGTTTCCCTATCAGGTTATGGATCACAAACAAAGCCACTTCGCTTCTTCATGCTTTTGACAGCAGCATTACCAGTGTGGGAAATATCATTTACAAAGGGTACGGAATTGAATTTTCGGTTGACCCAGAATGCATGGGGTTAAACATGATTGCCTTGTGTATTTCCTTGGCGCTGGTGATCAATTCGTATTTTGAAAAAATGAAAAATTACAGGTTGAACTTATTCAGTACTGTCATTTTTGTGCTGCTAGCTGTTACATTATCAGTGGTCTCAAATTTTTGGAGAATCATCCTGTTGGTGATTTTTGAATCAATGCCAGGTACGTTTTCACATGAAGTCATTGGACTCGCTTGTTTACTTGTATATGCGGTGGTTCCTTACTATTTGTTGACACGTTGGTACTTCAGTAAAAAGGAAGCAGACCTACAACACACCATCAATTTCAATCCCATCGGGAAAAGAAACATGGTACTTGGCATCGCACTTCCATTGCTTCTGATTTTCATCACTTTATTTGCTCCTCCCTCATCACACGTTAAAAAGGACAAGGTTTTTGAGCAAATTAAACTGAATGGTTATTCAAAAGAAATTGTAGAATACAACATCCTCAAACTCGAAGACAAACAAAGTCTGATTTACATCAAACCAAGTGTCAATTTTTATGGAGCTCACCACTCCCCTTTAATTTGTTGGACAGGAAGTGGATACAAAGTGAACAATGAAAAGCAAGTGACAATGGGAAAATACAGTTATTCTACGGGGATTTTAACCTTAAAAGGTGATTCATTGTACACCGCTTGGTGGTTTGATAATGGTACGGAAAAAACAAATTCACAATGGGAGTGGCGACTTGACATGTTAAAAGGAGCCAATCCATACCGGTTAATCAATGTGAGTTGTACTACCAAACATGAACTAAAGGAAACCGTTCAAAAACTACTCCCCGAAAATTTATTTAACACTGATTAAAAAAACCTAAAATGAACAAGCAAAAAAGTATTTTTTTAGCGATTGCTATATTGGTATTTATGAGTGTCCTGTACATCTCACTGTATGTAAACGACGAATTCATCAGGCCTTACTTTGGAGATTTTTTAGTGGTTATTCTTGTATACGCTGCAGTCAAAAGTATTTTTCAAGTAGCACCAACTGTTATGGCATTATTTACACTCCTTTTATCCTTTTTTGTGGAGACTACACAGTACTTTCATTTGATAGAGTTACTCGGTCTTCGAGACAACTTCTTAGCTGTCATCATCTTGGGTAAGTCCTTCAGCTTCATAGACTTATTGATGTATTCATGGGGAGTTGCATCTGTTTATTTTATTGATGACAAATTGATTTCAAAAATAGATTGACATGCCATTTACATTTGCTCATCCAGCTGTCTTAATCCCATTCAAATATTTGCCATCAAAATGGTATTCTGTAACAGGATTAATCATTGGCGCCTTAGTCCCTGATTTTGAATATTTCTTCAGGATGAAGTTGTCAAGTACATGTAGTCACACAATTCAAGGTTTGTTTCTATTCAACCTTCCGGTGGCGATAGTTTTAAGTATTGTGTTTCATTTGATAGTTAAGAAACCACTATTTGATAACTCCCCCCACATTATTCAAAAACGACTAGAGTCCTTCGTACAATTGAATTGGACAACTCATTTTAAAAACCATTATATCGCAATTATTATGTCCATTTTAATTGGAGCTTTTTCTCATATCGCATGGGATTCTTTCACACATGAACATGGGTTAATGTGCAGGAAGATTCTGTTTTTACAAAACGATTTTCAAATGTTTAAATTTCATGCTCCACGGTTTAAAGTGTTACAACATTCAAGCACTATGTTAGGGTTTCTAGCCATAACTTACCAGTTTTTGAAACTTCCGACTTCTTCTGTTCGAAAAGCAAATCCCGACAAATATTTTTGGCTCATTGTGTTTGTAATTATTACTTTGGTGGTGGCAATGAAATTCCTGACAGGCCTTTCAATTAAGCAATACGGAAACGTGGTTGTTACTTTTATTTCAGCTAGTATGATAGGGGTCCTGGTGAGTGCTTTACTCTTGTTCACCCTACAACAAGTAACTAAGGACAATAAACCATACGGATAACATTTATGAATAAAACAATAAAATATACAGTTTATACCCTTGCTATTTGGTTCATCTCGCATGTATCAATGATTGCTTTTAACGGGATCAGCGACGACGATTCTCCCGCCCAATACACCATCGTTTTTGGAAGCAAGGTCAATGAGGACGGTACATTGTCCAAACGACTAGCCGCAAGGCTTGACAAATCGGTAGACATATACAACAAAGGCTTAACCAGCCAAATTTTTGTGAGCGGTGGATTAGGGAAAGAAGGATTCAAGGAAGGCACAAAAATGCAAGAATATTTGGTTGAAAAAGGCATACCCATCCCGGATATTCTAATTGACAACATGGGTAACACTACACGATTGACAGCAGTAAATTTTGCAGCGCTCGTCAGTAAGACGTCCTCGGTCATCGTAGTTTCCCAATTTTTCCACGTCCCCCGATGTAAAATGGCTTTGAAGCAAGTTGGTTTCCAAAATGTATTCAGTGCCAGTCCCTCTTACTATGAAGTAAGAGATTTCATATCAATTAGTAGAGAGTTTTTTGCGTACTACAAGTACCTGTTCGTGTACTAGAGGTAATGACAAAACCATTTAAAATAGATCCCTTCGCTGTAAACTCTAGTAATTAGCCCTCAATCATCGCTGTTCCATCAACTCACTATTAGCAAGAAACATGGCAAAATATGAATACTTGGAGTCCTTCCTTTTAAGAAGTATTAAATATGATTTATTAAAAACCATTCGTTTTGGTTGTATGCGCACTTCTTCCTCCTCCAATGCTTCCTCCACTGCAACCTCAGCCTCACTTTCAACAATTGCTCCTGACTCATCAAGTAAAAAAGCTGTTCGTTGGTACGCTTCCAAAACCTTATAGTCCGTTACTTCGGTCTTAAAAGTGCTTCCTTCTATTGATTTGTAATTCGTCTCAATGTTAAAATTTACTGATGGGATACTAGCAAAATCTCTATCATTAAGCGCATACTTCCAGCGATTGTCATGATTCTTTGCATCTACAAAGGATTTTACTTTTCTGTTTAATCTTTCTGTTTCCTCTTTAAAATTAATACTGTCTCCAAAGTGTGTTTTAATCAGTATAATTTCATGCTTCTTGTTTTTCGGTTGCAATTTGATTGCAAAATCAGCATTGTCATGGTAGTATAAAATATTTGCTGCACTATGAGTACCGTAAAAGCCAAAGGAGGCTACCGGTTGAGTTCCAAACTCGTGAGAGATTACATCAGTACTAAAAGGCACTTCAAATGGCAACACCATTTTAAAAAGTGCTTTAGCTCTTATGATTAAATCATCTACTTCAATAGCTGTGGTGTACTCTTCAGGATTTAAGACACCTTTATGACTACTCACTTTGTTCATTAACTCCAACTGCCCGCTAGTAAAATCGGTTAAAGGCAATCCGATTTCCTTTTTAATTTCATCCCAAGCCATTAAAAAACTAGCAGCGTAAATACCGTTGTTTTTTACGTTAAAATTAGATTCTAAAGTCGGTAAGAACACCGTGCTTTTATGTTCCGATAATTTACTAGCATCCGAGGACGAGTTTTCTTCAAATGGCGATTTTGGAATTTCAACAGGCCCGTCACAACTTGAAATCAATAAGCTTGACAATAAGACAACAAAAAGTATATTGAATTTCATTTATTTAGCACTATGACTCATTTCTAATCAGGAGTAAGGACTAAGCCTCCTTACTCCTTCCAAAAAACTTTCTAGCACCTGCTATAAGAGCGGCTCCACCAACAAGGATGATTTTCCAAAATTTGGCTAAAAAACCAACCTTCAAGAGCATTTTACCGGCAATTAATCCGCCAATTCCATAGGCAGCTATTTCGTCAAGGTCTGGATCAAAATCACTGTAACGATGACCTTCAGAAAAATGCGTACTGTGCAGTATAGGTTGAATGTGTTGTTTTACATTTTGCAGGGCATCAATGTCCCCGATGACATTTAAACTTAAAACTCCTTTTCGACCCAATATCCTGATGTCGTAGTTTAAGGTTGCAATGTCTTGTCCTTCAAACATGAATTCTTTTGCCCAGTGTAATTTTTTGTGCTCCGAATCGTAAAATGGTTCTGTAGCCCATCCAATCAGCTCCATGCTTTCGTATCCTGCTTCAGCTCTTGCTGCATTATTATCAAGAATATCAGACTGCATTCCTTCTAAAAGCTCTTCGTAATCTATGTCCTCAGCATCGTCATCATCAATATATCCTTCTTCAAGGAAACTAATTTCCACTGCAAAAGAAAAAGTGTCTGAAACTGGTGATTCATTTTCAAGGAACAACATTCCCAATGTCTCTGATGGAGGATTCCCCCACAAGTCAGTAAGTACAGTGGCGCTATTTTCAGCATTTAAAAATTTGAAACCCTCAGGAACGACAATGGTAGCAATTCCGTCACCAATTTCTATTGTTCCATAATGGTATTCAAAGCTGTTTCCAATACTGTCGTTTTCCATGTACTGCATGATGCTATTCATCAGCTCAGCCGAATCTAATTCACTGAAATCTTCGGTGACAGAGCTGTCTTCTTCCAAAAACTCTTCCGAGACTTCTTCTGACAGAACGGTATTTACCATTAAAAAACTTAAACCAAGTAGGACAATTATCTTTTTCATCGTTGTATATTTTCAGTAAAAATACAATATTTTTATTGATTGAAAACAGAAGTTATTCACATGGTGAATTTATTTATAGGTCTTGTTTTGGTACTCATCATGTTCAGCGTCGGTTTAACGCTTACTGTGGACAAGTTTAAGACTGTATTAAAACATCCAAGGGCATTTATATTGGGATTAAGCTTGCAAATGATTGCACTGCCAGTGCTTGCTTTCGTGTTTTGTGTATTTTCGAACATCAGCCCCGAATGGAAAGCAGGACTGTTTATTCTTTCGCTATGCCCCGGAGGAACCACCTCTAATTTCATCAGTTACTTACTAAAAGGAAATACAGAGCTTTCAGTAGCCATGACCTCGGTAAATGGTTTACTCACCTTGTTTACTATCCCCCTGCTAGGAAACTTTGTTCTGCATTACTTTTTAGGGAACAGCGTCGGTGTTGAGCTAGCATACGGAAAAACAGTATTGAAATTGTTACTTGTCACCACCCTCCCAGTTCTTATAGGACTCTTAGTAAAATCCAATTATCCAAAAATCACCAAATTGCTCAATGCACATTTTACAGTAAAATTCAAAGCAAACACAATCAACGTGGCATACCTGAAGCTTGTCACACTTACATTATTAGGCATCATGTTTACCATCAAATTGTTCGCCTCCGAAAATGCAGGAGGCACCAATTTGTCACAACAAGACCTGTTTGATTTACTGCCTATAGTGCTACTATTCAACTTAACAGGACTTGGGTTCGGCTATTTACTCCCCAAGCTGTTACAGCTCACTAAAAATACCTCCATGACTATAGGAATCGAAGTTGGATTACAAAACACCAGTCTCGCTTTTTTAGTGATTGGAGGACTACTTCAAAATACAACCATGCAACAACCAGCATTAGTATATGCCTTGTTTTCCTTTTGGACAGCAGTGTTGTTTGGGATGATTGTTAAAGCAAAGAAATAGGAACACGTCATTACTATTCTCCAGTACTCTCAGCTTCTTTTTTGATTATATCAATTTGCTGTTGAGCGTACTTTTTTGTTCGACTATCACCATAAAGGATAGCCTTTTCATAGTACTTCACTGCAGTTTCAGTATCCTTTTTTAGTTTGTATACTCTAGCAATGTTCCCTAACACAATAGCGTCTTCAGGATGTATTTTCTCTGCCTTAAGTAGTGAAGGAATCCCTTTGTCATATTCACCAAGGATGATGTATGTCACTGCTACATTGGTCAAGCTTTCTACATGATTTGGATAGTACTTCAATACTCGATTTGAAATTTGCCGCATGTTTTTTAACAAAGAGTCGTCTTGGGCGTTGTATAACTGAAAAGCATACTTTTGAACGCTACTCAAAAAAAACTCTTTTGGATCATTGACAGGCTCGTCGTTTGTCCATGTCCATTTGTTATTGATGACAATTGAAAAATCTACAGTTCTAATGATTTCAGAAGTAAAACTTTCCCAGTCCTTGACATCTCCATGTGCATATATTTTTCCGAACCTCATGTCCAGCCTGTTTGGATGCCTGCCAATTCCGTCACCAATTTTATCAAACGCTTTTTGCAAAGTAGTGGAATCGAAATAGGTTTTTTCACCAATAGAACCCATTACCTTATTTGTAGAATCATAAATCTGGTAACCAGCAGAATCGTCAGCACCACTGTTCAAGGTGATGAAACTCTCTTTACTTTTCGAAAAATAATAATTGAAATAACAGGTATACAACTCTGCATTGAACGGACTTGCAATTTCCCATTCCACCAATAATTTCCTTTGTGCAAGGGTATCCTTTTCTTGACTATACTTTGCGAATTTAGTTTGATAATCCTGCCCTACAACGACATGGCACAAACTAACTAATACTGTAATTATAAAAATTCTCTTCATATGGCAACATCTATTTATGATACGAAGATAAAGGTTTTGATATTACACGAGGCAAACTTATTTTAAACCATTCAGTGTACAAATGTGGTTGGTTTTTTATTTGGGGTAATAAACCCTCTATTGCAACGAACTTATGAGCAACCACCAAAAACTATAAGTCGTATTTGCGTCAAGCATCACGCAACCCTTTAAAACAAGAGGTAATTACTTCCTGCATCGGTAAATAGCTGGTTAACAGATGTTTAAGATAAGTTATACGTATGTAATTAGTTGAGGAATAGTCCACATAGCAACCCCATTCTACTCACTAAAAAAGCGGTTTCTGCCCCCGTTTTTACATGCCGGTTTGCAACCCTCACTTGTACAACGATTGCGGTAGACCTACTACCATCTTTTAATCAACATTCAAACTCCGTACAAAGAGAGTTTGATTCACGGCACACCCCGCCCCTATTTTTCTCACCACAAGTTGAGTAATGAAGTAGAACTATTAACTTTACACTATTCGATAAAGTGAAGAAGTACCATGAAAAAATATTTTTTAATTACAATATTATCTTTTGTCTCCTTATTAATAGTTGGGGGGCAATCAATGACGAACAAAAGTACAGCCGCTGATAGAGAAAACTGGATGCTTTACCCAACTGATTCACTCTCAGATGGAGTGTGGAGCATGTACTATGAAAGCGATTCACTATTGTATGGAATTTTCCCCTTCTTGAACGGAAACAAACAAGGCCCGTTTACAATTTATTACAAAAGCGGAGGAAAGATGATGGAAGGTTTTTTCGACACCGACACACTTGTGAAACAACTTTCCCAATTCACAGAGGATGGTCAATTACTGTACCGTGAGACTATCATAGGTGATTCAGTAATGACCGAGTGCTGGAGTCTGGAAGGAAATAAAATCAGTGAAAAAGAGGGGCGTCAACTGTTGAGTGATTATCCATTTTACATTCAATATGAAAAAAGGGAAATTGTCAACAATGGTGAAATAGAATATGAAAGTGGACCTACAGAAGAAGGGGGTAAATATTCATTTTGGAGAAAATGGGATAGCGACAATAAGTTAATTGAAGAAGGTCATTACAAGAATGATATTAAAGTCGGTATGTGGAGGTATTATGAAAATGGAAATATATTAACAACAGGTTTATACAATGAGCTGGGCAAAAAGATTGGAGATTGGAAGGTTTATAATGAAGATGGTACTCGTCAGTTTAAGTCTACTTCAACTGGTGCAGGTAAAATGATTGGTTTCTCGTTGGCATTCACAGGTGTTGTTATGTTGTTTTTGTACAGAAAAAAACAACCTGAGAAATGGAATAAGTATTTCGAAAAATTGAAAAGGATGCGTAAGTGTGACATTTTCGGCTTATTATCCTTAGTGGTTCTTGTGCTATTTACTTGTGGAAATTATGCAATTGAAGGGTTCGTTTTATCATGTGTCATGAATAAAGTATTAATGTTTATCGGGGGTATATCATTGATAATATTTTTTGTTAAACATACAAGAGAAAAACATAAAGCAAAAGAAAGTAGAAAAGGACTAGTGGCGTGGGATGGTAGACTTGATAGGATGAGGACGTGGTTTGCTGTATTCGCTATAATCATTTGGTTATTAATGCAGTTAGTTAGAACATGCTGAAGAACGCTCGAGAATTACCAGCGTTACTTGGATTTACATAAATAAAAAGGGCAATATTGTTCCATGCATACTGCCACTCAACAATAATAATTATTGCGTCGTATTTGTGTCAAACACCTTGAAGTCCTTTAAAAACGCACATTATTACTTTCTGTATTGGCAAATAAGCCACCTCAAACAACAACAAGCAAAGTCAAATAAAGTCAACAACAGTCACTGTTTCAGGTGATTAGTTGTTAATATCTCTTGTCCTTGTTTGACCTTTTTATGTCATTATTTTGTCACTCATCGGACGAGTGACTACTTTTTTTTCTCGACGAGTGACTAAAAGTGAAATAATGATACAAACTGATACAAAAAGGAAAAAGATGAGTTCAAATTTTAGAATGGAAAAAACCTGTGAACATTGCAATGAAAAATTCACTGCAAAAACTTTGCATACCAGGTTTTGTGGACACCAATGTTCACAGAGAAATTACAAGAAGAGAAAACGAGAAAAAGAAATACAAAAACACTCTCAAAAAAGTAAAGAGGTAATCATAGATAACCCGTCTTGTTGCATGGATAGCTCCACTAATTAAAGTTAGTAATATTGCATCAAATTTGGGTGATGAGAGCGTACAAACAAAAAATAACAAACAGCAGTTCCTACAACAACAGTCTAAAACAACGTAGGAGGTTGGATTTCTGGATAGACAAATCAATCTTTTCAAACTGGACTTACAAAGGCAAACAAGCCAAAGGTGGTAAGGTAATTTATTCCGATGTGGCAATTGAGTTAGCTCTTGTCCTATCCTATATTTACAACTTACCTCTTAGGCAAACAGAAGGTTTTCTTTCTAGTATTCTTCAACTTAACAAGCTCCAATTAACCATTCCTGATTACACTACACTATGCAGACGAAAAAGAACATTGGACGTAAGAAGCAAGCTCAAAAAATGGAATCGAAAAGACAATATTGTGTTCGCAATTGATGGCTCTGGGTTAAAGTGTCAAGGTGAAAAAGAATGGATACAGTCCCAATACAG
>JBLIAZ010000082.1:0-10778 GCA_047631875.1 Saprospiraceae bacterium | reverse complement strand
AAACAAAGGTGACCAGATTACAATCAACGCTAAATCAGATAACATTGGAGGTAGTTTTAGCCTTAAAGGGACTAAAGAAAATGAAAGTCTTAATGGGTTTATTGGTCATGAAAGGTTGTTTCAAGCTTTTAAAGACTCATTGAACAAGATTTATTTGAATTTGAAAAGGAATAACTTGCATTATGGAGTGGAAAAAGAGTTTAACTCTTTGTACATGTCCAGATCTATAGCGCATGAAGAATATGTGAAAATGTTCATTGATGGCAATCCTGGTAGGTTTGTAAATTTACTAGCAGTACGGTCTTTGGATATGAAAAAGTATCCTGAATATTATAGGAAAGTGAAAGAAGGATTGGAGAATAAGTTTCCTAAGTCCGAACATGTGACTGCGTTTGCTAAGGATGTCGGTCGTCTAGTGGCGACTAAAGTGGGAGGGTTAGCGCCTTCTTTTTCTTTACCTTCTTTAAGGTCCGAAGTGGTCAGCCTTTCAGATTTTAAAGGGAAATATGTTTTGCTAGATTTTTGGGCCACTTGGTGCAAGCCTTGTATCGCAGAAATTCCAAATTTAAAGGCAGTCCGTGAGGAGTTTTCCAAGGAAGATTTTGAAGTAGTTAGTATATGTGTAGATAAAGCCGATTTTAAACTTAATTGGGAAAAAATCATTGAAAAATATGATGCAAATTGGCCACAATTATTTGATGCCTCTGGTGAAGCAGCAAGAGATTATGCAATAGAATACTTTCCAACTATTTTTTTACTAAACAAGGATGGGGAAATCGTTGCCAAAAATTTAAGAGGGCACGACATATCAAAAAAGTTGCGCAAAATTTTCGAGAACGATTAAGTGTACCATCGCATATTTTATCAAGGTTGATTTTTGTTACCTTTGAGTAAATTTTCATTATTTATTCATACTCGATAAGGATGTTTAGAAACTTTTTATTACTGTTAATTAGTTTGAGTTTTACTTCAGTACAGGCGTATTGGCAGCAAAAAGTAAACTTTAAAATTAATGTAAGCTTAGATGACAAAGAACATGTGTTAAGGGCTAACGAGGAAATTACTTACATTAACAACAGTCCAGATACCCTTGCTTCAATATATCTTCATTTGTGGCCAAATGCGTACAGCGGAGAGTCAACAGCGCTTGCCAAACAATTGCTTTCTCAAGGTGAGACTTCTTTGTACTATTACTTTCAGGAAGACATTGGATACATTGATTCACTTGACTTTAAGGTGAAAGGTGAAGTGATGAAATGGAACTACCACCCTGATTATGAAGACATTGCTTTGCTGAGGTTGAATAGTTTATTACTTCCAGGGGACACAGTCATTATTACTACTCCATTTAGGGTTCAGTTGCCGCAATCATTAATTTCTAGGCTCGGTCATGATGAGCAAGCCTATCAAATAACGCAGTGGTTTCCTAAACCAGCCGTTTACGATCAACAAGGGTGGCATCCTTATCCGTACTTGGATCAGGGAGAATTTTATTCGGAGTTTGGCGATTTTGAAGTGAATATTACTTTACCTAAAAATTACTTAGTTGCCGCTACCGGTGACTTGGGAGTTGGATCGAATAATTCAGAGTATGACTTTTTAGAAAAGCATGTAAAGGAGACGACTGAGTTTTTAAATAAAAATATATTTCCTGTGGGGTATTCCGAATTTCCGTCTTCGTCAAAACAATACAAAACATTGAGTTTTTCTCAAAAAAACGTACATGATTTTGCCTGGTTTACTGATAAACGGTGGTTGGTTAGTCATGAATATGTGATAATTCCTAATTCATTTAAGCGAGTGGATACTTGGAGTTTTTATTTACCTCATAATGCAAAATTATGGCAAAAAGGAATTAAGTACGTCAACAAATCTTTGTTGTTTTACAGTGAGGAGGTAGGTGATTATCCGTACAATCACTGTACTGCTGTCGATGGAGATTTAGGGGTTGGAGGAGGTATGGAATATCCTAATGTGACTATTATTGGGGCGGTTGAGGGGGCGCTTGCATTGGAGGAGGTGATTATGCATGAAGTGGGGCACAATTGGTTTTATGGTATGTTAGGTTCTGATGAACGAGCACATCCATGGATGGATGAAGGAGTAAATTCTTATTTTGAACGGAAATACATGTCCAGCTTTTATCCCGAAGCTAAATTTTCGAGTATCCTTGGTGTAAGCATAACAAAGTTATTAAAAGAAGATGAGCCGCTGCTTGCTTACTATTATTGGTATGCGTATGCTTATGAAGCCAGTAGAGGACAAGATCAAGCAGGGAATTTGACTGCTGATGAATTTTATAAGGAAAACTATGGTTCAATAGTGTACGCAAAATCAGCCGTATTGTTTAATTACTTAGCGGAGTATTTGGGTCAGGAAGTTTTTAGTCAAGCGATGAGGAAATATTTTGAAGATTGGAAATTCAAGCATCCAAGTCCCGAAGACTTGCAGTTAATTTTAGAAAATGAAAGCAAAAAAGATTTGACGTGGTTTTTTCAAGGTCTGTTGTTGTCCAATACTAAAGTTGATCACGGAATTAAAGCGGTGAATTACAAAGATGACAGTGCGTTTGTAAAGGTGTTAGTAAAAAATAATTCAACAGTAAAAGCTCCAATAAAACTTGATTTAATTCGAAATGATTCAATTGTACACTCTTATTGGTTTGATGGGTTCAACGGCGAAAAAGTATTGTTAGTTCCTACAGCTGACATTGGACATGTGGACCGAATTGATGTAATTGAAATTGACCGGGATCATTTGACACCAGACATGAACCGAGAAAACAACCATTATGAGTTTGGTGTCCTATTTTCTAAAATGGAACCTTTTGAATCAAAGTTTTTACTTTCTGTCCCAAAACAAAGTAAAACTCAAGTGTTTTATGTGCCTTTTTTGGCTTACAATGCAAGTGATAAAATGCAGTTAGGAATAATGATGTATAACTCTTCTTTGGTTGAAAAAAGAATGAGGTACATGATCATGCCAACTTACGGTTATGGTAGTAACAGGCTGGGAGGTGTCTATAAGGGAATATATTCTTTATATCCAAAATCACCAAAACTAAATAAAGTGAATTTGTCATTTGAATACAAGCGAAATGCTTTGCCATCCGCCTTGTCTCAAGGGGGGTATTTTGAAAAATATGAACCTAAGGTGACTTTTATATTAAATCGTAATGTACCAACAAGACAAAAAATTACGTTGAGATATTCGGCTACAAACATGTTTGTTCCTGAGTTTAACATGTTGAGAAATGAGTATGTAACAGCCGAATACAATTTGAAGAACGACAGAGTAGTTCATCCTTTTTACGGTTCGGCGAGTGCACAATTAATCAATGGAAAGCAAGGGAAAATATGGGCTAGTTTCACTCAGGAATTCACTTTGGACGAGGATGAGAATAGCATAGATGTTCGGCTGTTTGCAGGAGTGTTTGTTGGTCAGTCAGCTACTGATTTAACTCACAGGTTTAGATTAAATGCAGGTAATGGAGCTGACGCTTTGGTTCCTTCGGGCGATGACATTATAAGCAAAGGTATGACCGACTACCTTTATGATGATGTGTACATCGCAAGGTTCCATTCGTCTACTAATTTTTTAAGTCAACAAGTTGCCATGAAAGATGGGGGCTTCAGAACTGGATTGTTTTTAGGCGCAAATAATTCTTGGTTAACCAGTTTAAACCTTACTGTACCCAGCCCAAGTATATACTTAAGTGTGTTTGCTGACGGAGGGCTTTATCCTTCGGGTGACGAGGTTGCCTTTGTCTATTCGGGAGGGATTCAGGTGAATGTGTTTAAAGACATTTTTGAAGTGTATTTTCCTTTGGCTTTTTCAGCAAGCATCAGAGATAATTATGAAGCTGTTGGGTTAACAGGGTACGCACAAAAAATTAAATTTCTTTTTAACATAGGGCAGTATTACAACTCGTTAGATTAAGTTTATTTGATTTTACTTTTAAACGCTTCCAAGAGCAAAGGAAGTAAAGTTAAGTCTACAATAACTGCTATGAATAAAGTGATGCTTATCAATAAGCCCATGGTTTGCATGCTTACGAAATCACTAAAAATTAAGCTTAAAAATCCTGAGCATAAAATTAAGCTAGTGACTATTATTGCTTTTCCTGTTGTGAGGTAGCTTTTCTTCAATGCATCCATCATAGGCATGCCATTCCTTAGTAGTAATTTTAGTTTACTGAGCATATGAATAGTGTCATCCACCGCTATTCCAAAAGCCAAAGTGAAAATTAATGCCGTGGTGATTTTGATGTCGAAATTAAGTAAATACATGACTCCCCCAATCATGATAAGAGGGATAGTGTTTACAACCATAGATATTATAACTACAACCCAAGTTTTGTAAATTAAACCAATCATAAGTCCTATTATCGTAAAAGCGAGAAGTAACCCTAATAAAATACTTTTGCTTAATTGTTCATTAGTTTTGTCCACTAAAACTGCAGTTCCAGATAACCTTACGGTAATTAGGGATGAGTCTATAGAATCTCGTATGAATGCGTTAAATTTTTTATTTTCACCTCTTAAGACTAAACTACCCACATCATCTATTTTTCCAGAAATTCGCGCTTTTGTGGAGTCAGAAGTTACAAGGGATATGTTTGTAATGTATTTTAATTTGCTAACCGTCAAGAGTTGATTTCGATATGTTTTCTCTTTTTTTGGGAGTTTGAAATAATTTGGACTGTTGTCGTGCTTGATGGAGTATAATTGCCTTATAGGGTCTAGTGGTGAAACTAAGAATCCAACACCGTTTTTGGTGTAGTGTGATTCAAGGTATTTTTCTATTTTTTGAATTTCATTTGCCGTCTTAAAATTACAAATATTTTGGGATCCAGAACCTATAATAAGTTCTAATTCAAAAGGACGAACTCCGGAGAAGTTACGTTCAAAAAAACGATAATCTTTTTTTACAGGATCACTTTCTTTAAAGTCCTCAAGGAGGTAATTATTCACAGATAGCTGACTAATTGCGATTAAACTTAAGATACTGACTCCTGCAAAACTCGCCAATATTACTTTCTTTTTTTTGAAAATAAAATTAAAACATCGAGTCAAATAAGATTCCCACCTCTCTTTTCTTTTTCCTTCTAATATATTTTTAGGCGGTGACAGTATGATTAAAAATAAAGGAAGCATCATAAAGGTGAAAAGGTATGCGACTAGTACACCAATCCCTGAATAAATTCCAAACTCTTTTACAGGCTCTATTTCAACAATAGTTAAGGAGAAAAACCCTATAGCAGTAGTCATAGAGGTTAAAAAAGTAGCGAGTCCAACTTCCTTAAAACTAATTTTAATTGCCTGTAATTTGCTTTGACCTTGACGAAGTTCGTCTAAAAACCTGTTGAGAAAATGGATAAGATCAGACATGCCTACAACAAAAATTATAGTAGGAAGCATGAGGGTGAGCATGTCGAATTTTTTATCAGTGAGATTCATGATAATTACCATCCAAGCCAAAGAGAATACAACAATTGTGAGAGGAACGAGAACGCCCCACAAAGATTTAAATGAATACCATAAAAACAGACTGACCAAGACACTAGATATGCAAAAAAACAGGAGTAATTCAGAACCTAATTTTTCTGTATAATAAGAGGCTGTGACGATTCTTCCGGATACATGTACTTCGTTAAAATCAAATTTAGTAAGTGTATTCTTGATGTTTTTTAGTAGTGCTTCAGCTGAGGATTTATTTAGTTTTTTTAGTGTGGAAATGTACATAGTCACAGTTTTTCCTTTGGAGGAAAAAATGCTACCGATAAGTTTCTTATTGGTAAAAACCCGAAGACTGTCCTTGGTGCCTTCTATAAATGAGATACAAGGAACTTTTTTGAAATTTGAGATCCCAGATATTTTGTATGAAAAACAGTCGTGACATGGGGAGATCAAAAAGTTAATGTCGTCTATGGTTTTTAACTCATTACCAAGCTGTTCTATTTTGCGCAAAAAAGTGCTGTCAAATGCACCTGCGTTATTTTGCAGACCGACAAGTAGATAGTCCGCATCCGCATTAAAGTTTTTTACAAATTGTTTGTAGTTTTTAACGGAAGAATCTTCTTTGGTGACATAGTCTTCGTAGTTGTAATTGATGGAAATGTTTCGAGCGTCATATATTCCTATCCCAGTGATGATAAAGATGGCCGCAAGTGCAGAAAAGCTCCAGATTTTAAGTTTGTTTCCCTTCATGTTGTATTAATGTGGCAAAGGTAAATATTCAAATGAGTATTTAGCACAAGTGAAGTTGCAAAAATTTATTTTTTTGGAAAAAATCACTAAATTGCATCCTTAAGTATTTATACTATTCAATTCGATGATAAATTACGTTAGACAAATTTTCGAAAAACAGGTGTTTGGAGTGTGCCAGTGGTGGGGTTCAAAGCTGTCAATAAAGTCTAGTAGGATACGAATATTTTTTATTTATACCTCTTTCATGGCTTTGGGATCTCCGTTGATTATGTATTTAATCATGGCATTTGTCTTGGAACATAAAGATCACTTTAAAGGAATTGGAAGAAAAAGAGTGTGGGATTTATAGTCAAGACAAATAATTCATGAAAATATTCATTACAGGGTCAAATGGCTTACTTGGTCAAAAATTGATAGCAAATATTCAAAAACTCACTCCTGATGTGAAGATTATTGCTGCATCAAAAGGGGTAAATCGATTGACAAGTTTAGTTGGTTTTAAATATTACGATTTGGATATTTCTAATGAATCAGAAGTGCTCCAAGTAGTTGAAAAGGAATGCCCTGATGTTATCATCAATTCAGCAGCAATGACTAATGTAGATCAATGTGAAGATCACAAAGATTCGTGCTGGGATGTAAATGTGCATGCCGTCAAGTATTTGGTTGAAGCCTGTGAGAAAATTAACTCGCATTTTATCCAATTGTCAACCGATTTTATATTCGATGGTGAGAATGGGCCGTACAAGGAAAATGATTTAGCCAATCCTTTAAGTTATTATGGCGAATCAAAATTGGCTTCAGAACAAATAGTGATGGATGCAAAGTGTTCGTGGGCTATTGTTCGGACAGTACTAGTTTATGGGGTAGGAGAGAATCTTGGGAGAACGAACATTGTCTTGTGGGCAATAGAAGCCTTAGGGAAAAACCAAGGAATGAATGTGGTAGATGATCAATTTAGGACACCGACCTTGGCTGAAGATTTAGCCATTGGGTGTTTGAGTATCGCAAGACATAAAAAAGAGGGAGTATACAATGTATCCGGAAAAGATTACATGAGTATTCTTGAACTGGTGCAAAGAGTAGGAGCCTTTTTTAGTTTCAAGACAAACCACATTAATGTAATATCCTCATCTACATTAAACCAAGCGGCAAAAAGGCCTCCCGTAACAGGATTTGTTTTACATAAAGCAAAAAGTGAGTTGGGGTATACCCCAATGAGTTTTGAAGAAGGACTGGAAGTAGTGCAATCACAAATTGACTTATCATGATTTTTAGTAAAAAGAAGCTTTTATCCCTTTCGGGGTTGTTTTTAAGTTTAAACCTGTCGGCCGAGGAAACTTTGATTACGAAAATTAATGAAGGAGTTAATTCGTTTATGGCTCCTGTGACTGATGTGGTTGAAAAAGTGGTTTTTTACTCAATTGAACCATTTGGCGTCAAGGTTCCTCTTGTGTTAATATGGTTAATTTTAGGCGCTGTTTTTTTTACTGTCAAATTCAAATTTTTCAATATAACGGGGTTTAAGTATGCCATTAATTTAATTAGAGGTAAGTACGATGCACCTGTAAAAAAGCATAATCAAGAGGGTACGGCAATTCAGGACACTCATCCGGGAAAAAAGATAGAAGGTCAAGTTTCTCATTTTCAAGCTTTAACTACTGCTTTGTCTGGGACTGTTGGTCTGGGGAATATTTCAGGAGTAGCTATTGCTATTGCTGCAGGTGGTCCTGGGGCAACATTTTGGATGATTATAGCTGGCCTACTAGGGATGACTACCAAATTTGTGGAATGTACATTAGGAGTAAAATACAGGAAGGTAAACAAAGATGGTTCAGTTTCAGGTGGGCCAATGTATTATTTAAGTAAAGGTTTAGCGTTGAAAAAACTGCCTGTTTTAGGCAAAGTTTTAGCTGTGTTTTTTGCAATGATGTGCGTTGGAGGTTCTTTGGGAGGAGGCAACATGTATCAAGTTAATCAGGCAAGGGCGCAGTTTGCGAGCCTAAGTGTTTTTGATGGAACTGTAATGCAAACTGAAACGGGTTCAGTATATTTTGGAATATTTATGGCCGTTGCAGTTGCTGTTGTCATAATTGGAGGGATTAAATCAATAGCAAAAGTGACTGATAAAATAGTGCCTGTTATGTGTGGCATATATGTGTTGTTTGCTTTAATTGTACTTGGGGTGTATTTTACTGAAATCCCCACTGCTTTTGGGAAAATATTTTCAGGGGCATTTACAATGCAAGCGGGTTTTGGAGGTTTGTTAGGAGTGATGGTGCAAGGATTTAAGAGGGCTGCATTTTCAAACGAAGCCGGAATTGGATCGGCAGCAATTGCACACGCTGCTGTTCAAACGGATAAACCTGTTACTGAAGGGATTGTTGCTTTGTTAGAGCCTTTCATCGATACCGTAGTGATTTGCACAATGACAGCATTGGTAATTGTCATTACTGGGGCGTATACTGGGAGTTCTGAAGGTGTGGAAATGACATCAGATGCTTTTCAAAATGTTTTCGGAAATGGGGCAAACATCATATTGACGGTGGCGGTTATTTTATTTGCATTTTCAACTATGATATCATGGAGTTATTATGGCTTAAAAGCATGGACTTATTTATTTGGCGAAACAAAGGTTTCAGAACTATTATACAAGTTTGTTTTTTGTTTGTTCGTAGTAATTGGCGCTATTTTATCTTTAGGGAAAGTAATCGGGTTTTCTGACGCGATGATTTTTGCGATGTGCTTTCCTAATATAATTGGATTATACATTCTAAGCCCTGTTGTTCAAAAGGAGCTTTCTGAATTTATGTCTAGTATCAAAAAGTAATCATGCTAAAGTCTTTTTTTAACCTTACTAAAAAAGAGCGCGATGCATCAATTTATTTTTTGATGTTCATGGTAGTCTTGTTGGGAATTAAATATTGGGTTTCGTCTGATGAAAATACATCTGTATCTACAATTGTTGTTAAGCAAGTGTCTTCTGAGAGGGGCTTAAAAGAGGAGAAGTCCCAAGTTCATGACAATACGAAGTCAAATAAATCATTTAAGGAAAAAGTGGAAAAAGAATACGGCAGAGGTTCTGAAGTTAGTATCACTTCTTTTTTTGATCCAAATAACGCCTCGCATTTGGATTGGATTTCCTTTGGATTATCCGAGAAGCAATCTGAAACAGTAATGAAGTTCATCAGTAGTAAAGGAGGGATTACCGATCCGGAAGAACTCTTGAATTTGTACGTGTTGTCAAAAGAAAACAAGGAGATATTAGTCAAATGGAGTAAGATCAGCGTAGGGAAAATTAACAAATGGAATCAAAATGATTTCAAAAAAATTAAAGGAATAGGAGAAGTGCTGTCTCTGAGGATTGTCAAGTTCAGGGATAAGTTAGGAGGATTTTATTCTTTAGATCAGTTAAATGAAGTTTATGGTTTGGACAGCTTAGTGGTGTCCAAAATTAAGAAGCGAACAAAAGTCACGACTGTAAATCAGATAGAGATCAACAATTTGTCCTTTGCAGAGCTGGTTAGCCATCCTTATATTGGAAAAAAAGAAGCTAAATTAATAATTAAACAGAGAACAATTCTTCCGTTTAGGGAAGAGAGTCAGCTTTTTGAAGTATTTTCGGAGCAGGATAAAATAAAAAGAATAAGGCCTTACGTGAAATATGAATGAAGTACAAGAGTTACTGGCAAATGTCATTAGAGACGTGCCTGATTTCCCAAAGAAAGGCATTGTTTTTAAAGATATAACTCCTTTGTTTCAGGACCCAATTGGAATTCAAAAAGTGCTTGCAGCCCTGGTTGATCAAGCGCAAGTTGTCAATCCAAATGTGGTAGTGGGGATTGACAGTAGAGGGTTTTTATTAGGGAATGCAATAGCGATGGCATTAGGCGTGCCTTTTGTTATGGCTCGAAAAAAAGGGAAATTACCGTACGATAAAATCAGTAAGACATATCAGTTAGAATACGGGATGGGAGAAATTGAAATGCACAAAGATTCATTTGAAAAAGGTACAAAAGTACTTGTTCACGATGATTTATTGGCTACTGGAGGAACTGGATCATGTGTAGGTGAGCTTGTGGAAAGGTTAGGAGGAGAAGTAGTTGCTTTTAGTTTTATCATTAACTTATCCTTTTTAAAAGGAGAAAGATTACTTAAGAATTATTCAAAAAACATATTGTCTTTAATTGAGTACAATTAAATGGCGCTATAATTACAATAAGATGAATTTAGACCCAACAGAAAATCAAAAAATGATTGCAGAAATGTTAAAATCATTTTCGGCTCAACACATATTACCTAACAGAAGAAAGTGGGATGAGGAGCAAACTTTTCCCGTAGACTGTTTCCGTAAATTAGGAGAGTTAGGGGTGATGGGAGTGCTTGTGCCTGAAAAATATGGAGGAGCAGGATTTTCTTATTACGAGTATGTTACCGCGATTGTTGAAATTTCAAAAGTTTGTGGGGGTGTCGGCTTGTCTGTTGCTGCACATAATTCACTTTGTGTAAATCATATTTTACAATTTGGAACAGAGGAGCAAAAAGATAAGTATTTGCCAAAATTAGCCA
>JBLIAZ010000081.1:0-10897 GCA_047631875.1 Saprospiraceae bacterium | reverse complement strand
GTACCCAACACATACGAGGTATCTTTTGCGCCTTGTTTGTAAACTTTCCAAACCAAAGAATGATTGAATTCTTCTTGTTGAGACTTAGCATTGAAGACAAATACAATCATTAAAATCACCAACAATACCTTTTTCATTTACTTAGCTTTAATGGTTATCCTTCTAACCACTACCGAAAGCAACAAGCACACCGCAAAAAATGAAGCAATACGTCCAATGTAATCGCCATGTTTAGTGTAAAAAGTCACGTAATTGTTCAACTTCATGTCTTGTTTTATGCACGCGTCCACTCGGTAGGCTGTTTTTTGGGAATCGTTTCCTAAAACATTAAAGAAACCTGAAAACCCTGTATTTCCACTTCGAGCCAATGGTTTTCTTGTTTCAATTACTCTTAGCCGAGCATAGTCATAATGCTGCCTGTGACCTTCGGTGTCGTGCCACCAGTCATCATTAGTAATCACAAACTGAAGTTGCGCACCGTTGTTTACGAACTCGGCCATGTGTTCACCGTAAATGGATTCATAACAAATTCCAGCACTGGCCTTGATGCCGTTTTTTGAAATGAAAGGATCTTGTTTTTCTTGTCCAAAATAATGACCAAAACCAACCCCTCCTAATAACATTTCCAATGGTTTTATTAGCCATGGAAATGGCACTTGCTCTGCACCTGGCACAAACTTACTTTTGTGGTAAAAAGCCACGGTATCCTTTGTCATCATCAACGCAGCATTATAGGGCTCGTAAAAACCAGCTCCAGTAGCGTAGGATGCATATTGAGTTGGATTCCTTTGATCCTCACAAAACTCATAAGTATCTATTCCAGTAACAAGCGTTAAATTGGGGTAAAGGGATAAAAAATGATGTAACATATGGTAAACACCTAAATTTTCAAAATTACTTTCTAAGGTGTTCCCTGAAATGGCTGTTTCAGGCCAAATTAAATATTCTGTTTTTTGAGTCAATTGTAATTTAGATGCTTCAATCATTCGCATCCATTGTTCTTTTAATGGAATGTAATCGTCACCCCGCCTTGGTTTTTGTGTGTAGGTATTAAAGTTTGGTTGCAGAATGACTACTTCCACTGTTTTAGACTGTACCTCATCAGCACCTTCAGAATATTTGGTTTTCACTAGGACAGAAACCAAAATTGGAACTACAATCAACAGGCTTAATTTAATCCATTTTGATTTCGTAAACATTCCTTTATCTACCATGTTGAACAACATTACATTGCCAATCAAAATCCACAATGAACCTCCACCAGTCCCAGTGTATTCATACCATTGTATCAAGGAAGGGTACTTTGCCATTCCATTTCCTAATGTGATCCACGGCCAGGACAACGACCAATTGTGATGTAAATACTCAAATGCCATCCAACAACAGCCAAAAGTTAACATGGCAAGCTTTTCTACTTTGGCTTTGTGCCCCCACCTGAATGCTAAAAATGGTAAATACATTAACAAAGTATTCCCAATCACAGCCATGATCATCCCAGCCCAAGTAGCATTCTTAATCCACCAAGTGGTAGCCACATTCCATAATAACAAGGCAAGGAATAAGACCAAAAAATACTTTGGACCTTTGAATCCAAGAGTAATCATTCGCTTTGCCGAAAGTAAAAATGCTGCCATCCCAACAAACAAGAGCGGAAACAAATAACTGGAGGGCCAACCCGCCCATAATAAAAATGCCCCTGAAAAAGACAGGAAGTACGGGTTTTGAAGTAATTTTCTCATTGAAAAGCAAGTTAAAGTATATTTTTCAATCCTCCACTTTTAACGCTGCCTTTGGACATGTTAAATAGGCAAACTAATTACCTTTCTCGTATATTTACGACTTTACTCTTTCAAACAAATTCGTTAAATGAAGCTTAAAAAAGTATTTTATATCCTCATAGCAGTAATCCTTATGCTTTGTTTAGGGAATTGCAGCAACATTATCTACGGTTTAAAGCAAGGGTCTGGTCAGTTAAAAATTGTTCGCGAAGCCGAGGACTTGGATTACTTTTTAGCCTTAGAGGACTATCCTGACTCCCTCAAAGAAAAACTATTACTCGTCAAAGAAATCAAAGAATACTGCGAAGACAGCTTAAAATTACTGTCCGGAGATAACTACGGAAAAATGTTTGATCAAAAGGGCAAGCCGGGCATGTACGTCCTTACCGCATCAAAAAAGTTTGAGCTGAGTTCCTACCAATGGAGCTTTCCTTTTTTAGGTAAATTCAGCTACAAAGGTTTTTTTGATTTAAAAAAAGCGAAAAGTGTTCGTGCCGAACTGGATCAGGAGGGATACGACACTGATCTTTCAGTGGTAAATGCATGGAGCACCTTAGGCTGGTTTAAAGACCCTGTGATGTCCTCAATGCTAAGGTTGTCCAAGGGGAAATTAGCAAGGGTACTAATTCACGAAATCACACACTATAACGTATTCATTAAGGATGACATTCAATATAATGAAAACTTAGCCTCCTTCATTGGAGACAAAGGAGCTAGCAAGTTTTTAGCAGATAAGTTTGGCGCTGATTCAAAAGAGCTTAAGGATTTTAATATATTTTTGTACGACATAGACTTGTTCACCACTTACATGATGGAAAAATCTATCGAATTATCCAAGTTTTATGAAGGCATAGACAGCACAAAAAAAGGCGCCCAGCTTTTAAAAAAGGCAAAAATCAAGTCATTAATTTTAGGACTACAGGATCAAGACTTTAAAAATGACAGGCTCATAAAAAGAATCATAGCAGACATAGGCTCGATTAATAATACTTTTTTTACAGACTTTTTGATGTACCGAAAAGAAAACGAAGACATGGAAAAAGAGTACCAAGAAAAATTTAATAGTGACATTAATTTGTTCATTGATGAGCAAAAAAGAAAATACGGCAAAGATTGATGGATATAAATGACAAGACACTTAAACGTTTAGGATTTAGGCCAAAAGCTAAAAACAAGAACGAATTAGAGGTTCATGTGGAAGTTAGCAAACATGAATATATTTCGATAAGTATTTTAAAATCAGGAGAATCTTGGATTTTTTCTGGCTTAGAGGTAGAGGGTCAACATGCAGATAAGGTCAGGAAAGAGGAACTGGTGAAATATGACATGGAGGAAATAATTAATTTTTTAACTAAACATTGATGTATCAAACCTATTTACTGCAACAAAGTGATGATTTTTCTGCGATTGCAGGGGTGTTTGGCATCTTACTATTCATAGCTGTAATAGCAGCTTTTTTCTTCATTGTTAAAACATTTCTTATGCTGATGTTTGATTCAGCGACCAGTAAAGCTATTGGATCAAAAATGTTTCGCCACGCTAGTTTTGGACTTAAAAAATTGAGTCCCGAGCGAACAAAAATATTAAATAAGCATTTCCCTTATTATCAAAAGTTACCAGCAAAATCCAAACGAATTTTTGAAAGCAGAGTAAATAGGTTTTGTGCATTGAAGTCCTTTGAGCCAAAGGAAGGGTTAATCATCACCGATGAAATGAAAATTTTTGTTGGCGCATCCGCTGTTCAATTGACTTTCGGTTTGCGCGACTTTAGATTTTTACACTTTGACAGGATCGAAATCTATCCCGAAAAATTTTATTCAAAAAAAGGAAGGGCATATCATTTAGGAGAAACTGACCCTCGAGGCCGCACACTCAGGTTTTCATGGGCGGATTTTGTAAAAGGGTATGCCATTGGAGACGACAACAGGAACTTGGGGTTGCATGAGTTTTCCCATGCCTTATTTTTAAATTACTTATCAGGTAAAAAAGACGACGATCATTTTGATGAATACTACGAAGTGTGGAAAAGCGAAGGATCACGTCAATTTTTTCAACTTAAAAAGACGCAAAGCACTTACATTAGAAAATACGCTACAACTAATCTAATGGAGTTTTTTGCAGTTTGTGTAGAGTGCTTTTTTGAAACTCCTAATGACTTGTTCGAGTTCCACCCAAAAATATACAATTCCATCAAAAAGCTGCTCGGACAAGATCCAAAAGTGCTACTTAAACAAGTGAACTACTAAATTGAATCACTTGGGGAAAAATTTCAGATTCAAAACTTATAACTAACCCCACCTAATACATTAATTCCGTAATTAGGATACTGATTCCAACGTTGATGTTTTGTTGAAAGGATGTTGTTTACTTTAAGGAAAGCCCCGAATTTATCGTTGTACTTGTAGTCAATGTTGAAATTAAAATCTAGGATAGGTGCTAACTTTGTCTCCGTAGGAACTAAAGAAAACACAGTTGTGTTTTTAGCGAATTGTTCACCGTAGTAAAATAATTCCACCCCTAAATAAAATTTACCCTGTACGTTGTACTTAGCAAAAGCTTGAGCAACTATTTCTGGCAAATGATAAGCAATCCTACTTGTCATTTCGTAATTGTTGTACTGCGCTAAAAGTCCAGTGTTAATTTTTTTATTTTCGAAAATAACCTCCACAAATGCTTGCGCGTGCTTCACATCATCCGTTATGACATTGAACTTCCTAGCACCAACTGAATTGACATCATTGACAAATAGCACAAACCCTTCCATGTCTTTATAATGACCACCCACGTTAAATGTTGTTTTTGAAGTAAACGCTCCTTTTAACCCTCCGACAAAATCAAACTTTGTGTAAGTATTGGTATGTGGCAAATTCGCGCCAATGAATGGATTAGCGTCCATGTAGGTCAAGTAATGATTCCTTTCATACTTTCTATCATAACCAGTATAAAGGATTAAGATGTCCTTAGCAATGGTATATTCTAAGTTTAAGGTAGGTAACGCCGTTAAGTACCTGCTGTTGTTGGTCAAGAAATATGCAGGAAAACCAATGGTTAAACTTAGGCTTCTTCTTTTCAACTTATAGCTTGGACGTAAAGCAACTAGACTACTCCTTAAATTCAACACGGAGTCGTTACTTATTAAGTATCCCACATTAACATCTAAATTCCAAAATCCAGAAACATCAGTGAAATCTATTGAATCCATCACACCACCACTAGGTAAATAATAGCCGTTCACCTCGCCATTAAGTTCAATCAAGTGTTCTTGTACTTCGTATTTTGAAAACAATTGTTGATAATCTACTCCCGCAGAGTATTCATGTTTGGTGTCTTTTTTCTTGTTGCTTTTTAGAGCTACAGCAGCATTTAACACCGAGTAATATTGTTGGTTGTTTTCAGGGTCAATTAAAAAAGCATCTGGAGAATTCCCGTAATACCTGAAAGTGTTATAATCGTAGTCTAAGTCCGCTGACAGGGTAGTTTTTTTATTGATTTTTTTGCCATACAGCCCGATGTTATTTTCAGTAAACCTCGTGTCTTCTTTTCCTTTTATATTAAGATCGGATGAAAAGTGGTTTAACGCAATTCCAGCATTGTACTTTTTATGACGAATGGTACTATAGTTAAAGTCAAAATATGGAGGAGTTTTAAAGTCATTCAGACCAAAATTCACCTGTCCTTTGTGAATTTTAGTCAAAGGCTCTAGGATTATCAATTTTGGAGGCTTGATTGTTTCAAGTGTAAATGGTGAATTTATTTTTTTATCTATCGAACTGTAATCCAAGCCAATCAGAACTTTTACGGTGTCTGTGAACTTTGGCTCTACAGCAATTTTGTTAGCTTTTTCGTACGACACTTTACCTTTTCCATTGACATCGAAAATCAATTCTTTCTTGTCATCCACTACCTCTTGAGCTACCATACCAGAAGAAAGTGCACAAAAGACAAACAGTAAATAATTATATAATTTCATGTGATGCGTATTTATTCCTTAGGTAAAGTTTCTTGCGGTGTTATTTCCGTTGGCTCAATTTGTTGGGTCGAATCAAGAGGTAATGCGTCAAGCTTCTCTGGGTACAAATTAGGTTCACTCGCCTTAGATTTAGTTGAATCGATACTTATTGTTCCTTCAGCTGCTTCTTGCTCCTCTTTGCTCCCATATAAAACTTTATTTTCTGGTGTCCGCTCCCCTATTTCAATCGCTTCTTCTTTTAACTCCACAGTGACTGACTCGGCACTTTCAAGCTCATCAATAAGTTGAAGCTTATCAAGTGCTTCTTGCTTTAATTCCTCGCCCTTAAAGTTGTCAATTATGGTTTTTAAAATGTACTTGGCTTGAAAATAATCACCCACTTTCACAAAGTTGTCACTCATTAAAATAAATCCTTTTGTAATCCATGTTTTTTGCGATGGGTACTTTTTAGCAATGTTGTAAACTTCTTCAATGGATTCGTCGTACTGTTCATTGATGTAATGAATGTAAGCGATATAGTACTTGGCCTCTGCCCCCATTGCACCATGGTTAAGTTCTTCCGTTTTTTTGAAAGCTTCCAATGCTTTTTCATGATGATAGCTGTCAAAATGACTTTTTGCTTTGGTTAAAATTGCTTCGTTACTTACCAAATTGGATACTTTTTCATCGGTATGAACCAGCTCAGCGTATTTAATGCAATTTTCATGTTGCTGTAATTCCCTGTATGAACGCATCAAGCCAATCCTTGATTCCAACACATAACTAGCATAATTACTTTTTCCTTCCAAGTATAAATACCTGTTAATTGCCTTTGTGTACTCCTTGTTTTTAAACTGAATTTTTGCCGAAAAGTAAGCAGAACGTTCGGTGAATTCACCTGAAGGCAGCGCCAACACTTTCTCGTAAAACGACAAGGCTTGATCCATTTGATTCAAAGACAAATAACACTCTGCTAATAAGTAATTGGCTGTACTAACAGCTAAAGCTTTTGGAAAGGCATTCAAATAGTTTTTTAACTTTTTAATTGCCGTCGGATATTCCCCGTCCAAATAAAACTTTTTAGCAGCGTTAAATACACTTGTGTCTTTTGCCGATTCTGTCATAGAAGGTAATCCTACATTGTCTCGGAAATCAATGTGCCTTTGAAAATCTCCTATTTCAAACTCGCAAATTAACTTGTGTCCTTTGATAGCTTCGAACGCGTAATCACTTCCAGGATCAAGAGACACTGAATTTTCCAAATGAGTCAACGCTTGCTCGAAATTTTTCTTTTTTGAATAAGAAGATGCTAAACCGTTGTATGCACGTTGCACTAACAACAAGTCTCCCTTGTGTTTTTCTACTACTTCTAAAAAGTATTTGATTGCTAAATCATAGTCTTTCAAACTAACTAGGTAAGTTTCTCCCAAGTAAAAATTAGCCTCGTCAATGTATTTTGAATCTGGGAATTTGGTTATCAACTGCTCCAACGACTTAGCTTGTGCCGTATAGTTATTAAGCAACATGTAAGCTTGTGCTTGCTGGAAATAGCAATAATCAACAAAAGCCATGTTCATTGATATCGCACTTTTGTAGTACTTTAAAGATAAAATCAAATCGTCCTTTCCTTTGATGATCAAATAGCTGTCCCCTGTCCTTATATTTGCGTCGTTGACTTTCCTTGTTCTTGTATTTGGGTGTTTTCCTAAATACTTCCTGAAAGCCATGATAGCAGGACCGTAATCGTTTAACCCTAAATGACAATAAGCAATTTGGTAATCTACCTCTTTGTACTGGTCAATCAAAATAGCACCTGCAATGGATTTAAATGCAATGAAACCTTCTAAAGCTCGCTTCATGTTACCCACCCTAAAGTAGGCCTCGGCTCTCCAATAATTACTCAACGCCTTGATTTTGTTGTCAATAGGGTACTCTAAAGATTTTTGAAAATAATAAATAGCCGATTTGTAGTTAGTGATGTCTTTGTTTGTAAAACCTACTTTTTCGTTATTAAACAATTCTATTCCTCTGTAATAAGCGATTTTTTGATACGCAAATTGAATGTCAAGGTCCTTCTTTTTAATTTTATCTAAGGCAACGATTGCCCTTTGGTAGTTTTTGGTATTCAAATACACATTCAACAAATACTTCCTTGCCTCTTCTACTTTGGATGAGTTTGGAAATTGATCAATGTACCTTTCCAATGCTACAATGGATTCATGGTATGGATCAATGTCTAGTTCAAAGGATAATTTTGCATAATTGAATAACGCATTTTCTTTCACCTCTATGTTGAAAGATGATTTAGAAGCAAACCTGTATGCATTCCTTGCTGAAGGCTTATTTCCGTCTTTCAAATAAATGTCACCTAAATAAAACAAAGACAATTGTCCCACTTCGGAATCAAGTCCTGACGTTTTTTGAAAATAAGGTGTAGATTTTTCAAATTCACCTAACTTATAGTAACTGTAGGCCAATTGATAATTTGAAGTGGAGTCGGCAAAATGACCTTTATCCATGAATACTTCTAAGTACTTCACTGCATTTTCGTAATCGCTGTTTCGGTAATAACCTTCAGCTATGATTCTTGCGATGCCAGGGGCACGTTTTGGAATAGCATTTTCGAGCAATCCAGGACCATACTCAATGATTTCATTGTACTTCCCTTGCATGTAGTATATCTGAATGATATAATAAGGAACCACTGCACCAAAGTTTTCATCCTCCCTTAATGAGTCAAAACCTTTTAAGGCCGTTTCATTAAAATTAAACTTGTAGGATAAATAGGAATAATAAAAAATCGCTGGACTTTTGTAAATGGATTCCAGTTGCTTGGCTTCATTGAACAACCTTTGTGCCTTTGGAAATTCTTTTACTTTATATAATGCATAAGCAAACTTGAAATAATACTCTGCTACGTCAGCGCTGTCCAATTCATTGGCATCAACTTTATCTAGCCACTTCATGACGTGTCGCCATTCGTTGTTTCGGTAATAATACTTTCCTAATTGAAATCCTGCCAAGCGTATTTTAGGGCTTTGAGGATGGTGCTCAATGAATTTAATGAAAAGTTCTTCTGCATCGTCGTTAAACAATTTCAAAGCACACAAAGCGTGATAATACTCCGAACTCCGCTTTAATTCCGCGTGTGGATCTGAAATTCCTTTATACACTTCTTTGAACCTCTTTTGAGCGATCGAATATTTTTGAGCGTCAAAAGATTTAAGCGCAGCTTTATAAGTGGCTTCGTTTTGACTGTAAACAATAGTCTTTTGCGCCGAAGCACATACAAACATCATCAACAGTAAACCCGACAGAAATAATTTGTTCCAATTAACTTTAAACATCGTGTAAAATTTAGCTGCTTAAAATTAACTAAAGAAGTGCGCTGAATATTTTACGTTTAGCTTATTTTATTAACTCGACAGTGTTAACGAAGAACCCATTGAATTGTATTATTGATGTAGTAAACAAAAACATTCCCCATTCCCATTAGGTACAGTGATGGTCAATAGCTGAACATTTAGATTCAACCGATACTATTTACTCTTTAAATATCCTTCCACATTATCGAACACCCGAACTTCAATGTTTTGGACCTCAGCCTTGACGAATTTTTCACCTACGATACTTTCGAAAAGCTCAATATAACGATCACTGATTTGTTGGATAAACTCTTCAGACATGAATGGGATATCTTGTCCCTCCTTACCCTCAAATCCATTTTCAATCAACCATTTTCTAACGAATTCTTTGGATAATTGTTTTTGCTCGTCATCCTTTTCCAAACGATCTTCGTAGCCATCTTGGTAAAAATACCGTGAAGAATCAGGCGTGTGAATTTCATCAATCAAAATGATGTTTTCCTCGCTGTCTTTTCCGAATTCATACTTAGTGTCCACCAAGATTAACCCCATCTTATTTGCCATTTCTGTTCCTCTTTGGAACAACAACCTAGTATAGTTCTCCAATTGAAGGTAATCAGCTTCCGACACAATTCCCAGACTCAGGATGTTTTCACGTGAAATATCCTCGTCATGTCCCACATCGGCTTTAGTGGTAGGTGTTATTATTGGCTCAGGGAACTTTTGATTTTCCTTCATCCCATCAGGCATGTTCACTCCACAAAGCACTCTTGTGCCTGAGTTATATGTCCTAGCAGCATGTCCACTCATGTAGCCTCGTATTACCATTTCCACCTTAAACGGAACCGCTTTTTTGCCAACTGAAACAATCGGATCAGGTGTAGCTTCTAACCAGTTAGGAATGATGTCGCTTGTAGCATTTAAAAAATGTTGTGCGATTTGATTAAGCACTTGTCCTTTGAATGGGATTCCTTTTGGCAACACCACATCAAATGCGGACAACCTGTCGCTCACTACCATCACCAATAAATCCTCACCGATACTGTACACGTCGCGTACTTTTCCCACGTAATGTTTGGTTTGACCGGTAAAATTATAGCTGTTTTTGATGAGCGCTTCCATGTTGTATTTTTTTTGTCAAAAATACGAAAGGCTATTGTAAATAAATGTAGCTGTGGGAAATTATTTTTCAGGTGGTCCCACAGCACATGAAAAACTGTGCTGCGCAGGTGGTAAACATACCCCAGAGGACAGATTACAGCTCATCAACTCGTAAGAACCTGCTAACAATCCCGTACTGTTTACAACGTTTTTTGAAAATTTTATCACGTACCTCACTGTTCCTTTTAAATAGTAAATGTCCATTTCGAATAATTCGTCGTGTTTCTTATGGCGTTTAGGTTTTATAATGCTTTCAATGGTTGCTATTGATGGATCTTCTAATAGAATTGAAAATGGAATTGGCCCATCTTCCCCGGCAATTGAGTCATACACAATCCATGAAGAATCAATTGCTAGAGTAATCGTCATTACAACATGAGCACTGTCTTGAGTAAAACTAACTTGATGATGCACTACCTCCGAATCTTGTGCGAAAGACAACACAGAGGTAATAATTAACAGACAAGTGATGAACCGTTTTTTCATGGTTGTAAGTTAGCAACTATTGTACCTAATTGGGGTTATTATCTTCGTTTAAATTCGTCGATACCCTTTTGAAGAAATGATCTGTATTTTTCCGCATCAGTTGTATAGCTTTGTTTCTGCGTCAATATCTGTTCATCATGACCTAGCAGAACGTAGAG
>JBLIAZ010000080.1:0-10928 GCA_047631875.1 Saprospiraceae bacterium | reverse complement strand
ACACTGACTGTATAGCCAAATTATTAGCTTCGGTTCCACCAGAAGTAAACACAATTTCTGACGAGGACGCATTGAACATACTTGAAATTTGCTTTCGTGCAAACTCGAGCTTAGCCCTCGCCTTTCTACCTTCACTGTGTGAAGACGAAGGGTTCCCAAAGTCATTAGACAAGACTTCAGTCATCACTTTTAAAACCTCCGGAGCGATTGCTGTAGTAGCTGCGTTGTCTAAATATACTCTCATAGTAACCCTGATGTTGCTAACAAATTAATCTTTTAACCTAGTGTAAATTTATTGCAAAAGAAAAGACCACCCAAATTGGATGGCCTTTTATAAAGTAGTAAAATAATTATTAATTTATTTAACGCTATCAATGACAGCTTTGAATGCTTCTGGGTGATTCATTGCTAAGTCAGCTAAAACCTTCCTGTTAAGCTCCACTCCTTTTGCATTAATTTTTCCCATCAATTCAGAATAAGACAATCCATTTTCCCTTGCTCCTGCATTAATTCTTTGAATCCAAAGTGCTCTGAAATTTCTTTTCTTTTGTCTTCTGTCCCTGTATGCATAACTTAACGCTTTTTCAACAGCATTTTTTGATACTGTCCATACGTTTTTTCTCCTACCAAAGAATCCTTTGGCAAGTTTCATTACTTTTTTTCTCTTCGCTTTTGACGCGACTGCGTTTACTGCTCTTGGCATAATTTTTAAGTTTTTTGGTTGCTAGTGGTTTAAAAACACTTGACAAACTAGGAACCGGGTTTAACAATAAAACCAATAATTTAATTGGTTTGCTGATCTATTTTCCGATAGTCAACATGATTTTTACATTGCTTTCATCACTCACATTAACTAATCCTGTGTGAGTCAAATTTCTTTTTCTCTTAGTGGATTTTTTAGTTAAAATGTGGCTCTTAAAAGCATGCTTTCTTTTGATTTTTCCAGAACCAGTCAACTTAAATCGTTTCTTGGCGCTAGATTTTGTTTTCATCTTTGGCATAACTACTATTTATAAATTTTACTTACTTTATTCTACTTCTTTTTGGCACTCAGCATCATGATCATCTTTTTCCCTTCCAACTTCGGCATATTTTCCACCTTACAGATTTCCTCTAATTCCTGAGCGAACTTTAACAACAAAATCTCTCCCCTGTCTTTGTAAACTATACTCCTACCCTTAAAAAACACAAAAGCCTTTACTTTAGAACCTTCTCCTAAAAACTTTTTAGCATGGTTCAATTTGAACTGAAAATCATGCTCGTCCGTGTTTGGTCCAAACCTAATTTCCTTTACAACAACCTTAATTGCTTTGTCTTTAATCTCTTTTTGCTTCTTCTTTTGTTGGTATAAAAACTTTTGGTAATCGAGTATCTTACACACCGGAGGCTTCGCATTTGGGGAAATTTCCACCAAATCTAAATCCTCATCATCAGCCAATTTAATCGCGTCCTCAATCGTCAATACTTCTGGCTCCTTACCATCAAATATTATACGCACTTCAGGCACCCTGATTTCACCATTAATCCTGTTTGGATTTTTCTTAACTGGTCTAAAACCTCTACCTCTAAAATTTGGCCTCATTCAAAAAAATTATTGTTTTAACTGCTCTTTTATTTCTTTATTAATCAATTCAGCAAATTTTTCTGCTGACATTTTACCTATATCACCCTCTCCATGTCTCCTGACAGCGAGCTCCCCAGAACTAACCTCTTCCTCTCCCAGCACAATCATATAAGGCACCTTTTTAATTTCAGCATCCCTTATTTTCTTCCCAACTCGCTCATTCCTATCGTCAACGAGCCCGCGAATATCGTAATTATTTAGCACATTTAAAAGTTTGTGCGCATCATCGTTGTATTTTTCACTTACAGTGAGAATAGTAACTTGATCTGGAGTCAACCATAAAGGGAAGTTTCCAGCGCAATGCTCGATCAAAATCGCTATGAATCTTTCCATGGAACCGAATGGGGCTCTATGAATCATCACTGGTCGGTGTTTCTTATCATCTGCCCCGATGTACTCTAGTTCAAATCGTTCTGGCAAATTGTAATCAACTTGAATTGTTCCCAATTGCCATTTTCTTCCGATCGCATCACGGACAATAAAATCCAGTTTTGGTCCATAAAAAGCTGCTTCGCCATATTCTACTACAGTAGGTAAGCCTTTTTTTGCTGCTGATTTTACGATTGCATCTTCCGCTAAGTCCCAACTTTCATCAGAACCAATGTACTTGTCTTTGTTCTCTTTGTCTCTCAAAGAAACTTGCGCCACATAATCTGTGAAACCGAACACTTCAAAAACGTACTGAACCAAATCAATTACTTTTTCAAACTCATCGTTCAACTGATCAGGTCGGCAAAAAATATGAGCATCGTCTTGCGTAAATCCTCTTACTCTCGTTAAACCATGTAGCTCTCCACTTTGTTCATACCTGTATACAGTCCCAAATTCCGCAAACCTGATTGGTAATTCCTTGTATGAATGCGGTTTTGTTTTGTAAATTTCACAATGATGTGGACAGTTCATCGGTTTTAACAAAAACTCTTCACCTTCCGTAGGCGTGTTAATTGGCTGAAAAGAATCTGCTCCATATTTTTCATAGTGACCACTACACACATACAACTCCTTGCGTCCAATATGGGGGGTGACTACAGGGTCATAACCTGCTTTTGTTTGTACTTTCTTTAAAAAACCTTCAAGTTTTTCCCTTAACATAGCCCCTTTGGGGAGCCACAAAGGAAGTCCTTGACCTACTCTTTCAGAAAAAGCAAACAATTCTAATTCTTTCCCTAGTTTTCTATGATCACGCTTTTTAGCCTCTTCTAACATGAGTAAATACTCCGTCAATTCCGATTTTTTCGGAAAAGTAATAGCGTAAATCCTTGTAAGTTGTTGTCTTGTTTCGTCCCCTCTCCAATAAGCTCCAGCTGTCTTTAGTAATTTTATGGCCTTGATAAATCCTGTATTAGGAATGTGCGGACCACGACATAAATCAGTAAAACTTCCTTGAGTATAAAATGTGATGGTCCCATCTTCTAAACCTTCTAATAACTCTAACTTATACTCGTCTCCCCTTTCCTTAAAGTAACTTACTGCATCCTCTTTGCTTATTTCTTTCCTCACATACTTACTCTTTGTCCGAGCAAGTTCAATCATTTTATCTTCTATCTTTTTAAATTCAGTATCTGAAAAATGGTGCTCCCCAAAATCGATATCGTAGTAAAATCCATTTTCTACTGGGGGACCAATTGCAAATTTAGCTTCCGGATAATAAAATTGAATTGCTTCAGCCAATAAATGTGCCGAGGAGTGCCACATAGCATCTTTACCTTTTTCGTCCCTCCAAGTCAATAACTTTAATGCACTATCCTCATTAATTACTCTTGTAGCATCCCAAACTTCTCCATTAATTTCAGCTGCAAGGACATTTCTAGCAAGACCTTCGCTGATACTCATGGCTACATCATGAGAAGTTACTCCTTTTTCGAACTCCTTTACGGTACCGTCAGGTAAGGTGATATTAATCATCGTCAATATAATTTTAGCTCACAAAAGTAAGCATTGATATTTGAGTATCAATAAGAACAGAATGAATTTTTACAGCTCCGATGAATTTGCTAATAATTCCACCAATTTTTCAGGTGCACGCTGCGTCCTAAAGCTTTTCTTGTTTAAAAAAACCAGGATCACTTTTGCGGTACAAACCAGCGTGCCTTCAGGACTAAACACCTCGTAATCAAAAGTAATTTTCGAAGTAGGCAATGTCTTTACGCTGGTAACTATTGATAATTCTTCGTCGTATTTTGCAGGGGATTTAAAGTCCGTTTCGTACCTGACCACCGGCATGATCACACCATCGTCTTCCAACTCCTTGTATACGAAGCCAAGCGCCCGCAAAAACTCTACCCGTGCTACTTCAAAGTACTGGGCGTAATTCCCATAATAAACAATACCCATTTGGTCTGTTTCAGAATACCTAACCCTTAATTTTTGGGTGTGCTTGACTAATATTTCTTTCATTCGTTTGGACAGATTAAAGTTAAGTTTGAAACAGGAATTAAAATTAACAGGTTTTTTAATGTCAATACTAGTCGTAAAGGTATATTTTTGCAACCACAATGACTGAACAAGAAAAATCTTTGTTAGAATCTGGTAAAATGTTACCCATTATGGAACATTTTTACACCATTCAAGGAGAAGGATGTAATACCGGAAAACCTGCTTATTTTATACGAATAGGTGGATGCGATGTAGGTTGCCATTGGTGCGATGTGAAAGAGAGCTGGGACGCAAGCTTACATCCTTTGATTCATGTGGATGACATCCTTCCGTTTTTAACCGACATTCCTAGCAAAGATGTGGTCATCACAGGAGGAGAGCCTAGTTTATATAATTTAGGTTACCTGTGCGAGCAGCTTAAACAAAAGGGTTACAATACCTTTATTGAAACTTCTGGGGCACATAACTTAAGAGGTCAATGGGATTGGATTTGTCTTTCGCCTAAAAAAAATGCGCCACCAAAAAACCTAGTTTATGAAATTGCTCATGAATTAAAAATCATCATCCACAACGAAGACGATTTTAAGTGGGCTGAAAAACATGCGGCAAAAACTAATAAAAACTGCAAACTTTTACTTCAACCTGAATGGAGTAAAATGGATACAATGCTGCAAAAGACGATTGACTACGTAATGAAAAAACCCGAATGGAACATTTCGTTGCAATCACATAAATTCATGCACATTCCATGAGGAAAATTTTTGTCACGGGAATTGGAACCGATGTAGGTAAAACAGTTGTCAGCGCTATTTTAGTCGAAGCTTTACAGGCAGATTATTGGAAACCAATTCAATGTGGAGGATTAGAATTAACGGATACAGACAGGGTTAAACGTTTGGTAAGCTCTTCAACAAGTTGCTTCCATCCCGAAACTTATTCTTTTTCGCACCCGGTTTCGCCACATGAAGCTGCAAAATTAAACAACACCAAAATTAGATTAGGGAAATTAAATCCACCTGAAACAGAAAACACATTAATCATTGAAGGTGCTGGAGGAATTACTGTTCCATATAACTACCGAGGAGACTCCATGTTAGAAATTGCTCAACACTGTGAAGCCGAAATTGTGATCGTTGCAAACTCATATTTAGGAAGTATCAACCACACTATCCTGACAATTGAATACCTTAAAAACCAAGATGTAAAAATACTAGGGGTAATCTTCAACGGAATATGTAATGATGAAAGTGAACAGGTAATCCTGAACAAAACCAAAATCACTTGCTTGGGAAGAATTCCTCAAGAATTCGAAATATCAAAGGATCTCATTAAAAAATACGCCCACGACTACGTTTTTATCTAAATCAAGTAATGCTTTTAAGCTTGCCAAATTCTTATTGCTGATTGACAGACAATTAGATCAATAAAGATTTTCGTTTCCATACTCTACTGTTAAGTAAAGGGGATATGACAAAACAGAAAATGTTGCGTTTTCATTAAAAACAGAATAATACCTCTGATTTTCAGCACCTTATGACTCTTTACACACTTGTTTTTATCGACAATAATTTGCTTTTCATGATAGAATATGATACTTTTATAGCGTGAACATACTAGTCAGTCTAGTATTTTTGCAAATTAACACTTTATAGTATTTCTTTGTTGATTAATAAATACTCACTAATAAGCCAACATGAATCAAGCAGCTGCAAAAGAATTAATTAAAAGCACGAACTACTTAGACAACCAAATATTGTCATACAAGGAAGATTCAAAAACAATCATTGGGAAAATTGTTTCAAAAGGTTACACAGCTTCATTTAAAGACGAAGAAGGAAACCATGGAACGGTGAGAGTGAGAATCAAAGACCTCAAAACAAATACTGAATTTTCAGAGAGTTTGACAAAAATCGCAAAATTGTTCCCAAAAGAATTCATCAACAATAGAGTTCAATCAAAGGATGAAATTTTAAACGTTTTACAAACTAATAAGGATGTAAGGTCAAAAACAATTTCTTGGATAGAGCAATCAATTACAATTCCAGAAGTAAAAAAGAAAAACGAAGTAGAATCACTTTTGACTGAACTTTGGTTAGAATCAAAAGTAACTAAAGCAAGGTTTGCTACAGAAACTGATGTGATTTACAATTCTAGAGCATAACAGCATACACCTTTACCACATAAAAAAAGCCCTCGCTAGTGTTAGCAAGGGCTTTTTTATATCAGTTTGTCAGTTTGTACCAGAAAATCAATTTCTATACAATTCAAAGATATAACAGAACAAAGCTCTATTGTTTAAAAAAATGCTCAAACACACTATTTAGTCGTTCAAAGGACCTAATTAAGCTGTGTAGCGAAAATTACTTCACTAAAAAGAGCTGAATTAGAGCTGTTTACGAATTTCTTTTGCTAGATTTTTAAATTCTTCTGTGGATTGTACAACCCTTTCTTTTGTGAAATCAAGGTCTCCAATGTCACTTATTGGAACAAGGTGAACATGAGCATGTGGTACTTCCAACCCAATCACTGCAGAGCCAATTCTTTTACAAGAGACCACTTTCTTGATGGCTATTGCTACATTTTTTGCCATCGCGTGAACTGCATGATAATCGGCAGAAGGTAAATCAAACAACAAGTCCACTTCTTTTTTTGGTATAACCAATGTATGTCCCTTAGTCAAAGGGCTAACATCTAAAAAAGCCAAACAAGTATCATCTTCAGCTATCTTGTAACAAGGGATTTCTCCGGATATAATTTTTGAAAAAATAGAAGCCATTATCTTATATATACTACCTGCTTATTTCCATTATTTCCAACTTTAGCATTCCAGCAGGCACTTTTATTTCTGCTAAATCTCCAACAGACAATCCCAGTATACCTCTTCCAATTGGTGAGCTCACAGATATTTTCATCTCTTTCAAGTTAGCCTCTTCCTCCGCAACCAAATTATATTTCATCACCACCTTATTGGCTAGGTTTTTAACTGTAACAAATGATAAAATCAAAGCCTTTGAATCATCAATTTTAGAATCATCCAACACCCGAGCATTAGACATAACTTCACTCATTTGTGAAATCTTCAGTTCCAACATCCCCTGAGCTTCTTTTGCTGCATCATATTCCGCGTTTTCTGACAAATCACCCTTATCCCTTGCCTCAGCAATTTGCTGGGTTATTTTCCTTCTTTCCACAGTTTTTAAGTCATGAAGTTCTTGCTGCAACTTATCCAATCCTTCTTGCGTAAAATAACTTACTTCAGCCATAATGTTTTTTTTAAATAAAAGAATCCTGACTTTGCCAGGATTCTTTTTCTAGTACCAAATTGATAATCAAAGTTATGAATTATTTTTTGGACGAAAAAACCTTATTTGAATACATTTACTCAAACCGAAAAGCTATTTAGTTCAAGTATAGTTTTTTCGTACTATTTTCCCTGACCTCGTCTTTTCAAATTCTTGAATGAACATAAAATCTTTGGGACACTCATATTTTAGTAATTGGGATTGCAATTTCATTTGCTCCTCAGCAGATAAAAAAGAATTTCCCTCATGAAACAACACTAGTTTCTGTCCTAATTTACTGTCCGGGACACCAACAATTATAAATTCAGGAAGGTCTTCAAACAACCGCTTTATCTTTTGTTCAATTAATTCTGGGAATAATTTAACTCCTCCAGAGTTTACGACATTATCAGCTCTTCCTAGCCAATTGAATGAGCCATCAGGAAATACCTTGACCACATCAGTAGTTTGCAATTCCAAAATGCCAAGTTCTTTATTTTCTAATTTTAGCTGACCTTTGAAATGGTTGCTAATTTCAAAACCTTTTAAACAAGTGTAATTTTTTTGCTCCCGTGGGCTAAGTTGACGCAAAGCGAAATGGCTCATGGTTTCGGTCATTCCAAAAGACGACCACGCTTGAATTTCTAACTCAATCAAACTCAAAACCATGGTGTCACTAATTTCACTCCCTCCAATCAATATTTTACCCAAACGTTCTAAAGCCTCTTTATCATTCAATAACAAACAAGATTGAATTTGCATTGGAACGACCACCGAAAAATCAAACAGATCATTAATTACCGCATCCAAGTTCGAGGATGGTTCAATGACAGTCAATTTAAGCTCACCGACCAGTGCCCTTATCAACATCATTTTCCCTGCAATATGGCTACAAGACAACGGCAACAGTGCGGAATCCCCTTTGCTTAGACCAAAGTAATTCAAAGTATTCTGAGCGCCTCCTGTAAGTTGGTCTTTTGTAAAGGTGCTCCTCTTAGGGGCGCCGGTGGTTCCAGATGTAAAACAAGAAACCTCCTTCTTGTCTATAAAATATTTCAAAAAATCAATGACCTCTCTTGCCCATGTCGGCAACTCCACATTTGTATAAATTTCAATAAGTGCTTCCTCCGAGAATTTCTCAAAATCTAACTTTAAAACTTTTAATGTGGATGAATCTTGTTTCATGAATTTTGTAAGGCAAAATAATTAAATTTGTGACACACCTGCGACATCAAACCCTGCTGTAAAAGTAAAAAACAAATGGACAATAAATTAAAAGCTTTTGAACGATTATTAGTCATTATGGACGAACTAAGGACAAAGTGCCCTTGGGACAAGAAACAAACCATGGAATCATTAAGGCATTTGACCATAGAAGAAACCTACGAATTGTGTGATGCTATCCTCAAAAAAGACAGTGATGAAATTAAGGGTGAACTAGGTGATTTAATGCTTCACCTTATTTTTTACAGTAAAATAGCTTCCGAAACCGACGAATTTGACATTGCCGATGTACTGAATACTGTTTGTGAAAAACTCATTGTACGTCACCCACACATTTATGGTGATGTGGTAGCTGAAACAGAGCAAGAAGTAAAAGAAAATTGGGAAAAAATCAAGCTAAAAGAGGGTAAGAAAAGTGTCCTCGAGGGTGTACCGAATTCCTTGCCGGCGTTAGTTAAAGCTATCAGGATACAAGACAAAGTAAAAGGTCTTGGGTTTGACTGGGACAATGCCGAACAAGTTTGGGGAAAAGTCCAGGAAGAACTTCAAGAATACAAAGAGGAGGAGACCAAAAATGACCAAGAAAAAATGGAACAAGAGTTTGGAGATGTTCTTTTTTCCATGGTTAATTACGCGCGGTTTGTTGGCATTAACCCTGAAGACGCCTTGGAAAAAACCAACCAAAAATTCATGAAACGATTTACCAAAATGGAAAACATCATCGCTGACGAAAACAAAAGCATAAGCAACATGAAACTTCCTGAAATGGACCTTTTTTGGGAAAAAGCAAAATTGGCTTTAAAAAACAAGTAAACCCAGAAGAGAAAAAGTCATTACCTGTAGTTAAAATCTGAGCTCTGTGAAGTGCTTACCACCTACTTAAAACTGTAAATACAAGGTTTTTTTATTCGGTTTTAACGATGACAAGAATTTGTATTCGTTGATCACACCATTTTCATAGTTGTACTCCTCAATGTAAAGTAGGTCACCATCCTCATCATACTCTCTTATTTCAACTAACTTTACTTGATCATTAAATAACTGAACACAGTACCCTGACAGCTCACCTGATGCATCATAAGTTTCAATACGTGTAGTAGAGGAATCAAATCGTCTGCATTGATTTATAAATAACAAGACGCTGTCTCCATCATAGGTCAACACATCATAAGATATTGTATCGTTGTCAATGTACTCATACACCCTGTTAAACTTCAAGACCTCGCTGATATAAATTTTTTCCTGTTGAATGAACTTATCACCATAGGTAAAATGAGATTCCTGTTTAACTCCGTATACGTCCGAGATAAGTGATTTCACTTGCTGTTGATCATCATATGTCCAGGTATTTGAAATAATAATCTTCTTTTCGGAATTCTTATAAATTTCGTTCAACACCTTATTTTGATCATCATATGTATAGATCACTTGTCCTATGTTCGTGCCCTTATTATTTTCATGCAGCTTCAAGGATACTAAATCATTGTTCCCGTACTCATAGGTCACCGATTCAATAAAAACATCATTTTCATACCGCAGCTCTTTGCATATTTGCTCCGGTAAACCTTGACGTTCGCAATGTTTTTCATATTCTTTCTCGCATGAAAAAAACACAATAATCAAACAAATAAAACCTCCTATTGATCCCCTACTTATCATTTTTCTTCTTTTTTCTTCTGAATAATTCCTTCAACGAATTAAAAGATTTCTGATACACAATTCCTGCACCTTGAGTTAAATTCGAACCGTTGTTCGTAATCACTGTTTCGGTTGTTCGCCGATAGGCTTTTGCCTTTAATTGCTCGGTTAATTTGTACTCCACTTGAATTTCTCCAGCTTCATTATTCAGAGCATAATCGGTAGTAACTGAAAACTTTTTGTAGCTAAACCCTAGCAATAATCTTAAACTTAAACTGTCACTTTCCGCTTCCGAATTATAATCTAAACCTAAATCCAAATTATTAAAAATTCCACCTAAAGAGTTGTTCAGTTGCCCTTCTAAAAACTGAATTCCATTGTCAATCCCTGAACCTACATTCACTACATCAGTGATTCCGCTTGCTGAAGATGGCAAAAATTGATTGGTCAATAACAAAGCAAAAACTTGTCTGTTAATTTCATCCTCACCTACCAAGCGGTTGGATAAAAACTCTTTCTCATCAGGAGTTCCGTTTGGCAAACTAACACCCATTGTAATTTCAGGCTTCATGAGTTCTCCTTCCATACTTAGCCCAGCGTACACTGTACTCCTATTACTGTATTTATCCTTATTTGATTCATAATTAAGCTCTAACGGATTAGCTAAGTCAATTAACTTTGCTCGTGCTTTGTAGTGAGTTTTTATATCAACGGTAGCATTCACTGGATCTCCATCCCATACAATAGTCCCACCTTTTTCAACTAAAAACTTTTTTCCAATAAAA
>JBLIAZ010000079.1:0-11025 GCA_047631875.1 Saprospiraceae bacterium | reverse complement strand
GCTTATTAGGGGTCCTTAGACTATCATCACTCAGGTACACTTCAAGTCTAATTTCAGGGTACAATGTCGCATCAATCCCACTAAGGGTAAGTACATCACCTTCTTGGACGTTGGTATCAACATAAAGCAACTCGGAACCATCAGCTCCTAATGTGTACAACTTAATATGACTAGAGTCCTGAAGATTTCCAACTTCTCCATCTCTTACATGCCAATGAAATGATTCCCATGCGGTGGCTGGTCCTACTATAGTGCTATTCATGGTACCATCTAACCAATTGTTTTTCATTTCTGCTTTTAAAGTAATGACTTCTTCTAGGTTTGAAGCAAAAGATTCTATGGTTTTAGTAGGGTCTCCCTTTTTTGTGAAAAAGATGTAGGGGTAAGAGTCATTGTACTTCAACATAGAATCAACATCTGCTCCCATGCTTTGCATTAAACTTTTTAAGTTAACACCTGTACTGCTTGTATTTTTATACACATTAGGTAAATAACTTCCGCGCCAATTATACATCATGATGTAATTACTATCAGGAACATCATTAATGAAACTGATCAAGCTATCCATTGCAGTTAAACTGTTTGCAAAAAACTGAAAATTTTCTTCATTCCAACCTGGGTTTTTTGTTACGTAAGGTATCATTTGTATGTGTCCATAATCACCATGCTCATCATATCGCCACAACTCCATTGTAAGCTTATCAACCACAACAACATTAATGTTGGGCCATTCATATGGAACTGTAGAGTACTGACATACGGTTGCACCGTCAAGCTTAACAAAAGGATACCTGTTTGAACTATACGCATGATATCCGTCCGTACAAGAAAGCTCTTTTGTTTGCTCTATAAAGTCGTAATTTTGTTCGTCAAATTTATACTCTAAAAAAGTGAAGCTGTTCTTTCTAAATTGGTGAAAATGAGATTGACCCCAACCTGTTTTTCCTAGAATATACTGAAAAGAACTCCCTCTCCAAACCTTCTCTCCACTGCTCAAAACAGGTGTAACTCGCCAAAAATAAACATTCGGATTTTGGATGCTTGCGTTACTAGGGAAAACTGCGAAAAACGCCTTTAATCCTGCTGACTTTGCAGGGTTCCACTCCACAACTCCTCCGGCGCTGCTGATGTTTTCTCGATATAAACTAGACGAGGTAAAATTCTCATTAGTGTCGATCTCAAAAATATAAGTTGTTAAACTTGCGTATGCGTTCCCTGTGGAAGCTTTTAAAACAGGAAATTGCTCAGCAACAACTGCAAATTCAAATGGAATAACTGGGGTAATCTCGCTGGACTTGATTAACAAGGATACAGTTGCAAAATTATTGAGTTCGGACAATTCATCAATTTTACCTAATGGGTCAACAATTATCTCAAAAGTATTCAATCCTGCTCCTTCAAGTATGTTTACAGGAAGCCTAATTACAGCGGTGTCTTTGTAATACACATTAGTTAAAGCAGTGCTGTAAACAGTGTCATTACCAGCAGCAAAAATTCGTTTTACAGCAATTTCCACATCACCATCTTCCGCCTTTCCAATGTTTCTCACGATGATATTTATCGAAAAAGAATCTACTTCATTTGTTACCTCATTAGGACTAAAATAGACTTGCGCACTAGTCAACGCGTTGTCTTTATACAAGGAATAGTCTGGCAATAAATGAGCATTCAAGACGACAGCCGGGTCACCATGCAAGGTCATGTGCATACAAACATCTTTATTCAGTATATTCAATGGATCCTGTATGTTTTTAATGGTTTCTTTTATTATTTGCCCTACCGGTTTTCCATAACTATCCTTCGCCAAATGCTGGTAAAAATTTTTTGAATACAAATTCAGGTACGAAGGAACTCCAAGTGTTGACGACCCTAAGAAACCTATCGTCCCTTTGTTTTCAGTAAGAACAAAACTTTCACTTCCACTACTTGTTCCTCCGGTATGAATATTACCTATCAAGCATGAATTCGCCAAAATAAAACCATACCTACCTGTATTATTATAGTTTTCTGGTTCGTCAATACTTTGGTCAAAATTACTTCCATAAGAGTGCCCAAAGAAAGTCATTAAAGTCACACCAGAATTAATCAAATTTGTTACAGAATCTGACAAATTGATTTGTAGCGGATCCGATGTTGACTTTAAAAAAGTATGCACTTTCCCTCCAAAAGAAGGGGATTCTATGATGTTTTGATAAACATCCAAATAATTTTTAAACGTTGTTTGTTCCGATAAATCTGTACCTCCTCCAAAATGCAATATGTTTTTCATCCAAGGTGCCGCCGAAGCAGACTCGTAATCCTTAATCTTATTTAAATAAGCTCTAACTTGATTGACTGACGTTGCTGCCACACGGCCAGTCGGAATCAAAGGCTCTAGGGTACTACTACCAGAAACAGCGTTAGTAAAGCCAACATCAGCACCTATGGGTCCCCAAGTTGGAAGCAAATTCACATCTATGGAATTTCCTGACCTTGCCGAACCAACATTCACCGACTTACCTAGCAACAGCATGTTTTTAATGACTGTTCCCCATTTAGAATTTGCATCTAATGCAAAATTTCGAATGGCCATTGGATGCTTTCGTATTCCATAACTGTACTGATCATACAACTGTTCTGCATCAACGGCCATTGCTACATACCCTGTTGCAGACCTATAAGTAGCGTACTCCTCAGCTCCAACCATCAAAGAGTTTGCCGATATAATCAAATAATCCACACCTCCTTTTGAGGCAGAGATGGTCTTATAATCTTTAAAGAGTGATGAAGTGCCTGAAACAGGCCTAATCAAGCTTGAGCTAATCTCAGTAATTTTCGCATCAGAAGTCAAAAAACATTTTCTCTCTACTCCAGAATTCGGAATTAACAATTTAAATACTCCCCCTATTACTTCAACTGATATTTTTTTATGGTTGGTTAAATCGTATAGCCAAGCATCTTTGTTTGCATTGTCAAAATTGGTTATTCTCAAATAATCTTTTGCTCCTGGTCCCGGAGGAATCACCATGCTAAATTCCAGAGCATCATCAAGTGAATAAGTACTTGGATAACGTAATTTCAAAAAAGAAACAGCTAACTTCTCCTTAGTATTCCCGCTTCCAACTAAGCTGGAATGTCTTACTGCTGTGGTAGGTCCTAATAATGTACTCAGAAAATAATTTTCGAAAAAAGCCACGTCATAATTGAAAAAAGTTAATTCTTCCAGCTTTTGTCCTGCAACCTTTAAACTAATCAAGTGCGAATGCGGTTTTTTCCCAACAACCCTAGAGTATACAGTTGAATTAGGACCAGCAGCGTACGCATTTGGCGTTTTGACATCAATTTCACGATAACCTTCATGAGAGAAAGTTGGTCCTATCCATCCAAGACCACTTGAATATTCAGGTGTTGCCCAACCAAATATGGTGACTTCTCCTGGTGAAAAAGAAGAATTTTGAACCACCTCAACCTCATTCCAAAAGTAAGCTGATTCAGGGTATGCAGAAAAATTCATGTCAGTCTCTACTACTGTCCTTCTGTTATTAACAGTACTATTCCATGTTAAGTAGTAATACAAGGTATCGGTATACATACTGTACTGTGGATTCCCCTGGTCTAAAGAATCTGAAAACAACTTATAATCGTACCATCCATCGTTTTTTTCGGCGTAAAACTCAATATAGTCACCTTGCTGATCGATTACATTACCAACCCCAGCACTAGCAGACACAAACAAATGCAGTTCCTGCCCTTTTCCAAAAACTTGCAACCTCCTAGCATCCACATTAGAAACATCTATCCCTGCATTAAGTAACTGCAGTGATGTAATTCGATAAACACCGTCTTTATAGATTGGAAATTTGTAATAATTTTGAGAATAATTAATCCACTGATTTTCTTGTGTCTGAGATTTTACCACCCCAACACTGAATAACATCAATATGATTAACAACCTTTTCATCTACTTCCTTTTGTTAATTCCGATCCTTAAAGAGAACACATTGGAATACAAAGCTATTGATTGATCCCCCACATCAGTAAGGGCATAATCAAGAGCCACCTTTTTAAACTGAATACCAACACCAACACTGGGTTGGAAAGTTTTTTTACGTTCTCCTGAAAGCAAGGTTTCATCCTGAATGTTGTTTACTCCCATCCTTAAATAAATTATTTCCTTGTAATTTGCCTCCAATCCCAATCTTGCATCTATATTGAATACGTTGCCTTTGATCAAAACGTTTCGTTTTCCGTCAAAAGTAAATTCTACATTGGCTTCAGGGTAAATTCCAAACTTGTCTTTTATGGTAAATTTATACCCTGCACCTGCAAGTAATTTCGGTAAAGTTAACTCCAACGAGTTTTCGGGGATTTCATTTCCTGTGCGTACAAACACCTCCTCAAGCTCCTCAGTATTAAAGCTCCACGCATTGAAAGTATTGGTAGCGTCCCTTATCATCGCACCAAATAACCAATTATTTTTACGGTACGAAGCAGACAAGTCAGCTCCAAAACCAATCGCAGAAGCAAATTGCCCAACTTTTCGATAAACGATTTTAACATTTCCCCCAACACTCAAACCCTTAGGTCCCAAAATCCTTCCATAGGAAAATAAAAACGCGTTGTCCGAGCTTGAAAAAGAAGTAATTCGATTGTAATCAAAATTTCCATTCGCATCCACTAAATCAAGGGTGTTAGGAATGTCGTCCACACCAAACCTCACTACACTGAAACCAAAAGCTGAAACTGAATCCAGTTTAAAGCTCATTCCACCATATTCATAGGCAGCAATACCAGCAAAATATTCCGAATGCATTAGTGCCACTTCGATGTTGTTCTTTTGATAAACCAAGGAGGAAGGGTTCCAATAGCCGGCCGTGACGTTATTCACGTTCGCCAAACTCACATTACCCATACCTAAAGCTCTAGCTCCAACACCAATGTTTAAAAATTCATTACTGAATTTAACTTGAGAAAATACAGGTGCCGTTGTTATTAAAATAAAAACGACTACTGCCGTCAACCCTCTACTCATACTACGAATTTACTAAGTATAATTAATTAATTAACTGTAATTGATAAAACGTTTTAATACTGCACTTATTATGTCGCTATAAAATCAAATTACTTACTTTACATTTACAACCCAAATGAACATCAAAACCTACATACCAAACACAATTACCTCTCTCAACTTAGTTTGTGGATGTAGGGCTTCTATCGCTTTCTTGGAAGGTGACAACGAACTTGGTATTGCATTGGTGATCGCGGCATTTATCTTCGATTTTCTTGACGGGTTTGTTGCCAGAATGTTAAAAGTGCAATCCGAAATTGGGAAACAACTCGATTCCCTTGCCGACATGGTCACTTTTGGTGTAGTCCCAGGAATCGTTTTGTACGTTACTTTGCTCAAAACAACAAACTTTGAGATTGAAATTTTCAACCAAACACTTGATCCAATACCTTACTTTGGGTTCGTAATCACTGTGTTTTCAGCGCTCCGATTAGCAAAATTCAACCTTGACACCCGTCAATCTGAAAGTTTTATAGGTTTACCAACACCGGCTAACACTATTTTATTTTTAACCATACCTTTAAGTTTAATTTATGCTGAAGAAAACAGTGTTGTGCTTTACCTAATCCGCAATACATACGTGTTATTAACAGCCATCATCGTGTTTTCTTATTTGCTAATTGCTGAAATTCCTTTGTTATCATTAAAGTTTAAAAGTTTCTCATGGAAAGACAACAAAGAAAAATACGTGTTGTTAATATCTTCTGTAACCCTTCTGTGGGCTTTTAGTTTTTTAGCCCCAGTATTTATCATAGTTTTGTACCTGATAATTTCAATTATTCATAACGTAAGTAAATCAAACCAATGAAATTCACCGCCGAAATAGACATCATGCCATTAAAAGCATTGCTAGACCCACAAGGAAAAGCAGTTACAAACAGCATGAAAAACATTGGATTATCTGACATTGAAAACGTAAGGATTGGAAGACACATTACCCTGGAAGTGAGTGCGGACTCGCTATCAAATGCTGAATCTTTGGTTGAAACTGCCTGCAAAAAGTTATTAGCCAACCAAATTATGGAAGGCTATCAGTACAATGTCACTGAAAAATAAAAGTTGATTTTCAAAAATGATTTAGTATTCGATCGAGGTTGAATACTTATTAAAGTAAAATCAAGCAAATGACCGCTCAATCTTCTCTTCGATTGCGTATGCTATTTCTAAAGCATTCAAACAGTTCGCCATGCTTATTGCCGGCGTATTGTTCATGATTGAATCTACAAATGACTGCACTTCATTCGGATAAGATTTAAGCTTAGGAGCTTGCTCATTTATTTTAGCGTCAAACGAAAACACGTTGTTTAGCAACTCTCCTTTTCTTTTTGTTTTCCGCGAACCGAGATCAAAAACCTCGGATGTTTTATTTAAATAATCTACGTTGATGAAATCATTCTGCTGATAAAAACTCGCCTCGTGATTTATTTCACTGTTAATTCTACTTGCGGTTAAATTAGCAATGCAACCATTGTCAAATTCAATTCTTGCACTGATTATATCCGGTTCTTTAGAAACAACCGCTACGCCATTAGCTGTTACACTTTTTACAGGCGACTTCACAACATTTAATATGATATCAATGTCATGAATCATTAAACTCATCACTAGTGACAGATTCTTCGTCTCTTTTGAGTAGGGCTGTAAGCTACGGCTTTCAATAAATATTGGAGACCTGAAATAAGGCGATGTGTTATAAAATGCATCATTGTATCGTTTAGGGTTACTTATGTGAATTTTAACGTCTGCTTCTCGTACTAAATCGATGATGTGACTGCCTGCTTTTGAACTAGGCGCAAAAGGAGACTCTATCAAACAATGTTTTTGATTTCGAAGCAAAATTTCCGTTTGTTCCATGTTTGCAATCGGATTCAACACACAAAATGCGTCTGCTTCTCCCATTAAATCCTCTAGCTGATTAAACTTTTTATTCCTACTAGCAGAACTTGTAGCATCAAAGTACCCTTGAAACTCGCAGTCAGCAACCTTTCTGATCTGTTCAATCGAACGATCAATGTTTTTCCCACCTCCTACAATTCCAATTTTTAACACGGGTATGTTTGTTTTTAACAAATCTACAAGCAATGTTTCTTCCTTTTCTAGTTTAACTTTGTAAAGAATTAACATTCCATTTTTAAAATCTATCAAAAAACAACCATGATTGACAGTTATCGACACAAAGGAATGAGGAAAAACATGCTTCAAGAATTAAGTAAAAAAGGGATCTCTAACCTTGATGTCATTAAAGCCATGGAAGAAGTACCAAGACACTTGTTCTTAGACAACGCTTTCCTTGAAATAGCTTACGAAAACAAGGCTTTTCCTATCGGATGTGGGCAAACAATATCCCACCCCTACACTGTCGCTTTTCAGTCCCAAATGTTGAACATAAAAAAGGGAGATAAAGTTTTAGAAATAGGAACTGGTTGCGGTTACCAAACTAGCGTACTTGCAAAACTAGGTGCTAAAGTGTTTTCTATTGAAAGACACCGACCATTGTTTATGAAAACAAAAGCGCTCTTAAAAAAACTAAGCATCAGAGCTACTTTATTTTATGGCGATGGATACGCTGGACAAAAAGCTTTTGCTCCATTTGATAAAATAATTGTTACCGCCGCCGCACCTTTTATTCCGGATGCTTTAGTTCAGCAATTAGCTGTTAACGGCTTAATGATAATACCTGTGGGAGAAGGAAAAAACCAAACCATGATGTTCATTACCAAAAAAGACGATGGAACAGTAAGTAAAGAAGAAAAAGGAGTTTTTTCCTTTGTGCCAATGTTGGAAGACAAGGCTTAACTAATTTTATTCAGCTACCCTTAGTGAATTGGCTCCCCATTTCCATCATGAGTTAAAGCATAACTCATCCAGTCAAAAAATGGACGAACCGCCTTGAAAGTTTCGTTTACCTTTTCGGCAAAGTCAGGACTTAACATTTCTTCCCTAGTAAAATCTTTGCGCACTAAAAATTGCTTCAGCTTAAGTAAATCACCGGCTGAGCTTTCTTTGTCGTATCCTTTTGGCACATTTTTTAAACTTTCTCCATGCAATCCTTGAGACCCAAAAATTTTCTTGAAACCTTTAGCATCAATGACTTTCCTAAACCCTTCCTCATCAGCTACTATGGCATCCCTTATTAATTTCATGTCCTTCGATTCTGGCTTCCAAAATCCTCCACCCACAAAGCAAGCGCTAGGTTCAATGTGAAAGTAATAACCTCCTCGTAGTGCTAAGGTAGACCTCTTAAAATAACCGCCCCAATGAGATTTATAAGGTGATTTATCTTTTGAAAACCTGATATCTCTGTATATTCTCATCAAAGATTTTTTTCCAGATACATTACCAATGTCATCGTGTTTGTTCAACAATGCTAATACTTCATCGGCAAAAGCAATGGTATTTTCATGTTGGGTTATGTACCTGGGTTTGTTTTCGTTGAACCAATCCCTGTTGTTGTTCTTTGCAAGTTCTTCTAAAAACTGAAGGTTTTCTTTTGTAATTGTCATTTAATTATAGCGTAAGTCCAGTATTAGTAGTTATGTCGTATGAATAATGCCCTACTATTGCATGTCTTTCGAAAGACAATATCAACACATGAAGGATGTTGTTGTTTTCTTTGTCCAAATATAACAATGGACCATCAATCCCCACTTTATGGCTGTCAATCCACATCCCGTTCTCATTTGTTAGGTAAGCAAAATATGGGTTGGTGGACACTTTACAATACTGAGCGTGTTCGTAGGTTTCATAAAAGGTGTGATTTCCAAACCCCATGGAACTTTGCCACCCCTTGTTCACCTGGTCATCAGCTAGTACGGGAATGTCTTTCAAATTAATTCCAGACAAAATTAAAGTGGTTAATTTTAACGAATCGTTCTTGTTAAAAATAATTTCTACCTCAAGTAAACTGTCATTGCTTAAACTTTTTGTCATTACTGTCCTTGAAATTATTTTGTCAGGTGAGGCGAGTCTACTTAATTCCGTTTTTCTAGGATCTTTTGTGTTATAAAAACCTGGCGGAGTGAAAGTCGCAAACAAGGTACTGTCAGTTAAAAAATCTTGGATTAGAGTAGTGTTTTTTGGATAAATTATGTTTTGAAATTTTTTGTCACGTTCTCCTACTTTTAAATACTCCTCGTGGTTGTGATTCTTAAATGCAACTTCATTTTCTGTGATCACCTCCCTTAACTCACGTAAAGCAATTTGCTGATTTTCAGGATCAATCCAGTCCTCCAACACTGCTGCATATTTCTTAAATTCCTGTCCGTTTCTTTCCTTAAACAAATTAGCAAACAACTCCTTTGGAAAAGAAAACCAACCATGATAATACCCTTTACTTTTCCCATTTTCGTCAGCATACGCTGCTACTTCCCACAAGTATGTATTTAAGCAATTCCTCGCAATGTCAATCCTTGTAATTGTCTCCAAACCACTACCTGTCACTGTGAAATGCTTACTATTGAACCTTACTTGATTCCTGTTCCATTCCTGATTTACCACAGTAATTTGTGACAAATACTCATTGGTTTTGAACCTGTTTTGAATGGCTGGAATAAACTCCATCAATGACAAAGGCGAAAATAAAATTGTGTCATTTCCATTTTCAGTAATCATGGTAATGGAAAAAGTGCTATCTGTCACTTGAACAAACCTGATACTGTCCAATTTTATTTCTAAAATTTTTGAATGCGACCTCCCTATGTCTGGATTGTCTGGATACTGACTGTCATCAAGTTCTTGCAATGGACTTACCCATGAATAAGAAGGTTTCGCGCCTTCCATGCTCGAGGACTCCACAGTAGAATTATTACAAGAAACTAAAATTAAACAAGCCGAAAACAACGCTAAACAAATCTTACTTTTCATACCAATTATTTGAGGTAGCAAAAATAGCAAAGAATAGTTAAAGTTCAAAGCAGCAAGTACGACCTAATTTCAAATTCATGAACTTGAATAAGCACCATTTGTTAAAAGGTTATAATTTGTCACCGCTAGGACCCTTAATTAATCTCAGCTTAATTATATTTGAGTAAATACTTGATGATTTATGATTCAAAATGTGACCACAAACTTGAACAATTATAAAAGCTTTATTGCAAACATGGCAAACAAGGACTTCTGCGCAGAAACCCTTGTCCTTTCAGGAAGCAGTATTGGGCAGCACTTACGGCATGTATTGGAGTTTTATTTGTGCCTGTTTTCAGGAATTGAAAAGGGGGAAGTGTGTTACGATGAGCGTAAAAGAGATTTACTTCTTGAAACTGACAAAGGGTATGCTGTCCAAACTATAGACAAAATCATCCACACACTTTGTACAATAACTACTAACGCTCCTATTAAATTAAAAGCAAGTTTATCTAGTGACAACAACGATTTCAAGTTGATAAACTCAAGTATTTACAGGGAGCTTGTGTACTGTTTTGATCACAGTGTGCATCATCAAGCACTTATTAAAATTGGATTAAAGGAATTGAATTGCGAAGACATAGACCAAACATTTGGCGTTGCTCCATCCACAATTAAGTACAGAAAAGAGTGTGCACAGTAAGTTACATAGCACTTGAAAATGGATTTGTCCTAACTTCAAACAGGGACGAAACATCCTCGCGACCAACTTTGGTCCCTGCTGAATACAATATAAATGGTCTATGCCTTATTTTTCCAAAAGACGAATTAGCTGAAGGATCATGGATTGCCTGTGATAAAAACGGCCAGGTATCTTGCTTGTTAAATGGTGCTTTTAAAAAACACAAGCGCAGTCTGCCCTATGGCAGAAGTCGCGGAAAAGTATTGTTGGAAAGTTTTAACTTCAAGGATATTTCAACATTCATAACGATGGTAAATTTGAGTGACGTGGAACCCTTCACTTTAATTATTGTAAAAAATGATGCACTCAACGAACTTAAATGGGACGGTGTTAAAAAACACGTAAAATATTTAGACGCGACAAAAAATCATTTATGGTCTTCAGCCACTTT
>JBLIAZ010000078.1:0-11050 GCA_047631875.1 Saprospiraceae bacterium | reverse complement strand
TAATTCCAGTAGTGCTTACTTCAAACCGGTCGATAGAGAATGTTGTGTTGTTTACTCTTACAGGAAATCCGGTATCGTATCTTCGGTGTAAATATAAATCCTGGTTGGTATTTCCTCCAGTTTTGGAAGTTCTTGAGACCGCTTTTCCATGGGTGTAAAACCTTCCTGCATAAGCTCCACTAGATGTTCCCCCCACAACAGGAGCCGTGAGCAAGACGTCTTTTTGCAATACGTTATTCAGGGTCACGTAATCCATAACCCCACATTCTAGTGTGATAAGAGAATAGAATATTTGTTCACAGCTGTAAGGGTCAGAGTCTTGATTTGTGTACACAAGAAACCATTGACTACTGAATCCAGGCCTGCGTATAATTTGGACTTCATCGTCTGCGTAGTTTGCGTTAGGTGCGGCTGGAGATGTATTTTTCCCTAGTAAAATTTCCCCTGCTGGCGAATACAATTCCAAACCATTGATGTCGGAATTTACACCAGTATGAAGTACGAAAAAAGCAAACTCTCCACAACCGTTAAAGCCGGCCTGCGTCACTCCTACATTGTCAGGACCAGAAACAGGAGTAGTGTTTGGGATGTCTGTCACATTCCCACTGTTTCCAGCTCCCCATTTAAGTACTACGTGTGGAGTGTAGGTGGAAATATTCGTGCCAGACAAGTTGTCTATACCGCTTATATAGTCTTTAGCGGCTATTACGAACGGCCAATCAGGCAATCCTCCATATTGGGACCGCGCACCGCTGGCAATACAAAACAAGAGAATAAAAAAAACGTTTTTCATGGACGAACATACAAAAGTAACATAATACTGCCACAGTATAACAGTTTGCGTGTGGCATTGTTACAAAAGGAGCTATTCCTTAAACCACGAACTGTATTTAATGTAATTGTTAGCTATCCTGTTTATTTCTCCTTCTATGAGGCTTTGATCGATGTCTTTTATTTTTTTTGCCGGAACTCCTGCGTACAAAGACCCTGGTTCGATGATGGTTTTTTGTAATACTACTGCTCCCGCAGCAATGATAGAATTTTCACCTACCACTACCCCATCCATGATAATTGCACCCATACCTACAAGGACGTTGTCTTTGATGGTACATCCATGAACCATGGCATTGTGACCAATAGAAACGTTGTTGCCAATTGTGGTGCCATATTTTTCATAGGTGCCATGGATACAAGCACCGTCCTGCACATTTACTTTGTTTCCCATTTTAATGAAATTGACATCTCCTCTGACTACTGCATTAAACCAAAAACTGCATTGATCACCGCAGTCAACTTGACCCACAATGGTGGCATTTTCGGCTAAATAGCAATCTTGCCCAAAGGAGGGAGCGTGTCCTCGTACTGTTTTAATGAGTGCCATAAGTGTGTTATTATTTGTTTTACCAAAAGGATGATTAATGTGGATATTCCACTCGAACATGATAAATGTTCATGAGCATTTTTTTGAATATCTTCTTGATTTGGGTTATGTCACGCAAGGTAATGTTGGCATTGACAAACTGGTCTTGAGCCATTTGGTTTCCTATTACAGCCTCCACTACTAGGTCTATTTTTTCGACGTCAGGTTGCTTGATGCTCCTTGATGCTGCCTCCACTGAATCAGAGATCATGAGTACAGCACTTTCTTTTGAAAATGGAATTGGTCCAGGGTAATTGAATGCTTCAAAATTAGTCTCTTCAGGGTTTTCCTCTTTGAACTTTCTGAAAAAATATTCGGTTTTGGTGGTTCCGTGATGTGTCCTAATGAAGTCAATTATTAAATCAGGAAGTTTGTTCTTTTTTGCAATTTCAATGCCTTTGATTACGTGGTTGATGATTATTTGAGCGCTTTCTTCGTAAGCTAGTTCATCATGCGGATTAACACCGGTAGATTGATTTTCAATAAAATACATGGGCGCATCCATTTTTCCGATGTCGTGATATAAAGCAGCAGTTCGGATAAGCAAGGAATTCCCTCCTATTTTGAAAATTGCTGCCTCGGCTAAATTAGCAACCTGTAACGAATGTTGAAAAGTACCAGGGGCTTTACGAGAAAGCTCACGTAGTAATTTGTTATTGGTGTCAGCTAGCTCAAGCAAAGTGACGTCAGACACAAAGCCAAATATTTTTTCGAATATATAAATGACGGGGTAAGCGAGTAAAGTTAAAAAGGCGGAAATGGCAAGCCAACCAAATGTAAACCAATCAATTTTTTCAAAATCCCCTTCAATCACAATGTTTAAGGCTAGGTAGCATAGGGAGTACGAAAGTAAAATAACCATGCTCGTTATGAACAACTGCGAACGGTTACTGAAGTTCACAAAACCATACAAACCAACCATGCCCGCTACAAGTTGAATGAAAACAAAATGAAGGCCATTGGGCAAAATCAACCCTAACAAAAGCACGACAATTAGCAGTACAAAAAAGGCAGTCCGTGAGTCAAAAAAGGAACGAATAATTAAAGGGATTAAACACAAGGGAACCATGTAGATGTTAAAAATATTTTGAGACAAAACAATGCTTGTAAAAACAACTGAGGAAACAATGATGAGTAGTAAAAACACCAAGTTTTTGTTGTTTTCTAAAAAGCTTCGTCTGAAAAACAGGATGTACAATGCAAAACATGTGATCAAGATGGAAACCAGGAGTGTTTGTCCTAAGGTAATGGTGTATTTTTTTTGTGAACTGAGGGCTTGTCTTTTGTGTTTTTCTTCAAAGGAATTAAGGATTTTAAAGAGGTAATCGTTTACGATGTCACCTCTTTTGATGATTCCTTGTCCTTTGATAATTTGTTCGCCGGAATTGGTGATGGATTTTAAACTTTCACTCAAGGATTTTGAGGTCTGTTCTTCACTGAATACAATATTTTCAGGGTGATTTGAAAAACTATTTTCTAGGGTTAATTGTAACAGTTCATCGCTTTTGTTATCGGACTTTTCAAATTGTTGCAGGATATATTCAGTGGCGGTTTTAGGAGAAAATACGTCCCTTAATGTGTATTCAGCATAGTATTTATTTCGGTAAACAAAAAACTGGCTACTGTCTGAAAACCCTTCAGTGTCGGCCACTTGTTCTATGATTCCCTTGTTGTACAGGTGTGTGATGGTTTTGTGTCCGGACTCTTTTAGCTCTTCAAATGAACGATTTTTATTAGAGGTAAATAATCCGAAAAACCCTGCATCTTTCTTTTGCTGTGTTATGAATTCGGTGTAGTTCTTTTGAAATAAGGTGTCAAATTTAATTAACGTGGAGGTCAAAGGTTTGTCCTCGTAGATAAAGTAAAGTTTTTTCGCAGCAGTTAATTGCTTTGTTTCAGCCAATATTTCATGTTGGGATTTGACGATTGGGATGTTATATGGAGCAATGAGGTCTTCATGAAACCAAGGTTTATTTTTTTGAAAGTCGTATTTAAACGGTGCTTCTTTTGGGAAAAAGTACACAATGAAAACCACTGAAACAGCAAACAAAAACACTTTATAAATGTGGTCATGGTTGTTTCTGAAAAAACTAAGAAAAGTCTGAATGCGGTTCATAAGTACAAATGAAAAGGAATATATTTAATTATTCTCTCGATGTCTAATAGTTTTATGAAAAATATAATGTGAACAGCACCGGGAATTCTCTGGCTGTGGAGAAGCAAACAAAGGTCATGTAAGAAAGTTTCTTTGTAAGAAAAAAATAGGTAAATTTGCAAAGCTTCTTTTGGAGTTAGACGTCTTTTAAAAAAGCGTTTCAAGAAATTAAAATATTAATGTATGAGTGCACCAAAGTTTAAAATACCCGGAAAAAATTCAATGAGAAGGGAGTTAAGGAAAAGAACAAACGAGTATTTTAAGTCTATTGGTCATGGTCCGACAGGAAATGCAGAATTGTTCATTAAAGCAGGGATCATTGTCGCTTCTTTTTTAGCGATTTATGTTCATTTGGTATTTTTTAATTCAGGAAACACTTATTTAAACATTTTCCTTTGCACGTTGCTTGGATTTTTGGCTGCAGCAGTTGGGTTTAACATCATGCACGATGGAGCGCATGGCAGTTTTAGTACAAAAAAATGGTTGAACGAGCTTGCTGGGATGTCCTTGAACTTTTTAGGCGCAAACGTGTTCATGTGGAAAACTAAGCACAATACTGTACATCACACTTATACTAACATTGATGGTGTTGATGACGATTTGAATGCTCGGCCGATGTTACGTCTTTGCCCAGATCAAAAACGGCTAGGAATTCATAAGTACCAACATTTGTATTTTGCTGGAGCATATTCCTTGTTGTACATTTATTGGGTCCTTGTTACTGACTTAAAAAAATATTTTCAAGGGCATGTAGGGGGAATTCCAATCCCTAAAATGAGCATCAAAGAACATTTAATTTTTTGGGGGTTTAAGGTGTTTTTTGGATATGCTTTTATTGTTTTGCCTATTTCTAAAGTAGGTGTTTCCTCCTGGACTGCCGGATTTTTAATTTTTGGAATGGTGACGGGGTTGGTGATTAGCATCGTATTTCAGCTGGCACATGTTGTTGAAGAAACTGAGTTTCCAAAAGTGAATGAGCAAACAGGAACAACAGATGACGAGTGGGTAATTCATCAGTTGAAAACGACAATTAATTTTTCTCCAAAAAACTTGTTGGTTAGGTGGTTCACAGGGGGGTTAAATTATCAGGTGGAACATCATTTGTTTCCAAACATTTCTCACATTCATTATCCAGCAATCAGTAAAATTGTAGAGGATCTTTGTAAAGAGTACGAGGTGCCCTATTTGTCACATTACCACTTTAGTTCTGCAGTAAAATCGCACATTAAGCATCTAAAAAACTTGGGACAAGCCGCGTAAGGCGTCGGGATTTGTTTGTCTAATTATTCATTATCAGAATAGAGATTATTATGAATGTACTTATCATTGGCTCGGGAGGTAGAGAACACGCTGTGGGTTGGAAAATTAAGCAAAGTGATCTTTTAGATCAGTTGTATTTTGCACCGGGGAATGCGGGAACAGTTGAGTTAGGTGAAAACATCAACCTGGACATCAATGATTTTGAAAGCATTAAAAGCGTGGTTTTAACTAGAAAAATTGATTTAGTATTTGTTGGGCCCGAAGATCCATTGGTAAATGGAATTCATGATTTCTTTTTAGTGGACGAGCAGTTGAAAAACATTGCCGTGATAGGGCCTCAAAAAAAGGGCGCTTGGCTGGAGGGCAGTAAAGAGTTTTGCAAAGAGTTCATGGAAAAGAGTGGCGTGCCTACAGCGGCATATAAAGCATTCACTGCTGACACATACAACGAAGGGTGTGCTTTTTTAGATAGCTTAAAAGCTCCTTATGTTTTGAAAGCTGATGGACTAGCTGCTGGAAAAGGAGTGTTGATTCTTGAGAATTTAAACGAGGCAAAAGCAGAGTTAAAAGAAATGTTGATGAATGCTAAATTTGGTGCTGCATCAAGTAAAGTGGTGATTGAGGAATTCATGCAGGGTATCGAACTGTCAGTTTTTGTTTTGACTGACGGAGAAGATTATGTGATTTTACCCGAAGCAAAAGATTATAAAAGAATAGGCGAAGGAGATACGGGACTAAATACTGGAGGTATGGGAGCGATAACCCCTGTGCCGTTTGCAGACGCTGACTTTATGGACAGGGTTGAAAAAGAAGTAGTCATCCCTACCATTCAAGGATTAAAAGACCAAGACATACCCTATAAAGGCTTTTTATTCATAGGATTAATGAATGACAACGGAAACCCAAGGGTAGTAGAATATAATGTGCGACTAGGTGACCCTGAAACAGAAGTGGTGTTGCCGAGGTTAAAAACAGATTTATTAGCCCTGTTTAAGGCTGTTGGAGAGGGCAACTTGGGCGAATGCACTGTGGAATTTGATGACAGGGCTGTATGTACTGTAATCATGGTTTCAGGGGGCTATCCGGAAGCATATGGCAAGGGTGCGGAAATTACAGGCTTCGATAAAACAAAAGGGAGTATCATTTTCCACGCAGGGACAAAATTGGACAATGGCAAAGTCGTGACTAACGGAGGGCGAGTATTGGCCATCAGTTCGTATGGTAAAGATTTCAATGAGGCTTTGAAAAAGAGCTATGTGAATACCGCAGTGTTAAATTATGACAAGAAATATTTCCGGAGTGATTTAGGATTTGATTTACAAAAGTATTTATAAGGTCAAGTGACTTTATCACCTGAACATAAATTAGGGCGTTATTTGTTGCTTTTTAGCATAGGATTATTTCTAGTACTGACAATTCCTTCTCTTTTTTCTGATGGCATGTTTTTGGACGGCTTAATGTATGCTTCTATTTCAAAAAATCTTGCGCTTGGCGAAGGTGCTTTTTGGCACTTACATTATACCGATACATTTTACAATCAGTTTAATGAGCATCCACCTTTAGTGTTTGGGATTCAAAGTTTATTTTTTAGGGTGCTCGGGGATCACTTATGGGTGGAAAGATGCTATTCCCTGGGGACTTGTTTTGCGGTTTCTTATTTCTTGTTTAAAATTTGGACGTTTTTAGGACAACGTAAGCGTACATTTTGGTTACCAATGATGTTCCTTGCGCTGACTCCTTTGATGACTTGGTCTGCTGCTAACAACATGTTGGAGAACACGATGAGTGTATTCACTTGTGCTGCAGTATATTTTTACTTAAAAAGCACAATGAGTTCGAGGTATTATTATCAGATTTTGTGTGCGCTCATGGTGTTGTTTGCTTTTCTTAGTAAGGGGTTTACAGGTTTATATGTGTGGGCGTTTCCTTTTGTGTTTTGGTGCTTGGGAGCAAATCGTAGCTGCTTAAGAGGATTTTTGGATAGTTTTTTCTTGACTTTATTTTCAGTTTTATTGTTGCTGGTTGTGTTTTATATGAACGATGATTGCCTAAATGCCATGATGAGGTATTATGAACGACAAGTGGTGGGAAGCTTGGAGCGTGTAGTGACGGTAAAGTCCCGATTTTACATTTTGACAAAGATATTGACGGAACTGTTGATACCCGTAGGAGTGATGTTGTTGGTTTATTTTTGGAGTATAAAAACAAAGACCAAGTTGGCTTCTGGTGTGAATAAACGAATAGCACTTACTTTCTTTGTGTTTGGGCTATGTGGGGTGTTACCTATGATCATTAGCTTGAAACAAAGCGGGTTTTATATTGTAACAACTTTTCCTTTTTTTGCAATTGCACTTTCAGTGTTGGTTGTTGATGGTGTAGCAGGTTTTCAACACACTGTGCTGTTGAAGAAATTGAAGTGGGTTAAAGTGTTTTCTGTTGTTTTACTGAGTGTTTGTGTTATGCTCTTTGGTATTTCTCTAAATAGGGTGGGGCGCGACAAAGAGAAACTGGAAATGATAGCTGCTTTTGACGACAAAATTAGTAATAATAGTACCGTCTTTATTCCTTCTACGATGTGGTCTGATTGGGGTATGCACGCTTATTTTTCTCGTTTAAAAAACGTGAGTTTATCGACCGATGAACCAGGTCGAGGTTCGTTATGTTTATCAAAAGAGGTTTTAGGTGACGATTTTGAACTAACTTTACAATCTGGTCCGTATCTGTTGTATCAAAAAAAGTAAGGCAACGCAAAGGCATACAGCTAAGTAACTAAATATGTTTGACAAAGAATATGATGTAATTGTGGTAGGGGCTGGCCATGCAGGTTGTGAAGCAGCTCATGCTGCTGCTAGGATGGGGTCGAGTGTTTTATTGGTCACATTGAACATGAACACTATTGCTCAAATGAGCTGTAATCCAGCGATGGGAGGAATAGCTAAAGGTCAGATAGTGAGAGAGATAGATGCGCTAGGAGGTATGTCTGGCATTGTAACTGACGAAACAATGATTCAATTTAGAATGTTGAATCGTTCAAAGGGACCTGCGATGTGGAGTCCTAGAGCGCAAAGTGACAGGATGAGGTTTTCTGAATCTTGGAGGGAAAAGCTAGAACAAAATTTGAACGTAGACTTTTGGCAAGAAATGGTGACGGAGGTGCTTGTGAAAGATGGTAAAATTGTGGGTGTTAAAACACAATTGGGTATTTCTTTACTCGCCAAGACAGTAATTTTGACCAATGGGACTTTCTTAAATGGTAAGATTCACATTGGTGAAAAGAATTTTGGGGGAGGAAGAGCGGCGGAGAGAGCTTCTGTAGGGCTTACTGCGTCTTTGCAATCGTTGGGGTTTGAAAGCGGAAGAATGAAAACGGGTACCCCCCCAAGAGTAGACTCCCGTTCTTTAGATTACAGTAAGATGGAAGAACAAAAAGGTGATGAGAATCCTAGTAAATTTTCATATTTGGACACCAAACCTTTAGCTAAGCAGCGTTCTTGCTATTTGACATACACAAACCAGGAGGTGCACGATATGTTGAAGACAGGTTTTGATAGATCACCTATGTTTGCGGGGAGAATTGAAGGGATTGGCCCTCGATATTGTCCCTCTATTGAAGATAAAATTGAACGATTTTCTGAAAGAGAAAGGCATCAAGTTTTTGTAGAACCTGAAGGGTGGAATACCGTGGAATTGTACATTAATGGATTTTCTACTTCTTTACCTGAAGACGTGCAATATAAAGCGCTTAGAAAAATCGTTGGTTTTGAAAATGCTAAAATGTTCAGACCTGGATATGCTATTGAATATGATTACTTCCCTCCTACTCAGCTGAAAGCTACATTGGAAACAAAGCTGGTAAATGGCTTATATTTTGCTGGTCAAATAAACGGAACTACTGGTTATGAAGAAGCCGCCGCTCAAGGTTTGATGGCAGGGATTAATGCCCATCAATCTGTAACAAGGAAGGATCCTTTTACTTTGAAAAGAAACGAGGCGTACATTGGTGTCTTGATAGATGATTTGATCACTAAAGGAACTGAAGAGCCTTATAGGATGTTTACTTCGCGAGCTGAGTATCGTATTCTTTTACGTCAAGACAACGCTGATTCAAGGTTGACACAAAAAGGGTTTGACCTTGGGTTGGCAAGTGGTGAGCGTCTTGAACGTTTAAAATTGAAAGAAAGCAATGTGGGTGTTATTATAAAAAAGATTGCAAAAATTAGCGTATCTCCAGAGGATGTCAATGAGTTGCTTTGTTCGATTGGAGACTCTCCTATTAAACAAAAGCAAAAGGCTCACACCTTAGTGCTAAGACCCAAGTTGTCGTTAAAAGATTTGTGTGTGAACAAGGATGTTAAAGAGCTGCTGTCTGATTACGATGATGTAGAGTTGGAGCAAGTTGAGATTTTACTTAAATACAGTGGTTACATTCAAAAGGAAGAAGACATGGCTAATCGACTCCAAAAGGTGGATAACATTAGGATTGATAAAAGTTTTGATTACAACAGGTTGAAAAGTTTGGGGACGGAAGCAAAAGAAAAATTATTTCGAATAAGACCTACGACTCTTGGGCAGGCTAGTAGAATATCCGGAATCAAACCTGCCGATGTCAGTTCAATTATGGTTTATTTGGACAAAAGGGTTTCTTGAAAAACAATATATTCTCGAACGTTCCACGTGGAACAATGTTAGTTTTAACTTAGTTATTATATAATATTTTGAACTGTGTGTTCATTGGAATTGTTCCACGTGGAACAATTTAAAACTAATTATTGTCCATCTTTTTAATTTTCTCCCCTAAAACTTTAGAAAGTTTGTAGTAAGATTCGTTGGTCCAGCCACCTATATGAGGAGTCAGAAGGACCTGACTAAATGAGCACAGCTTGTCTAATGTTTTTTTGGATTCTTTGCTTAATTCGAAGTCTGCTTTTTCAAGCTCTAATACATCTAAACATGCGCCTAGTATTTTTCCCTCCTCCAGTCCTTTAATCAAGGCTGAAGTGTTTATGCAATTTCCTCTAGCAGAATTTATGATGTAAAAGTTATTTTTAAATGCTTTAATGAATTCATCGCCCACGAGATGATAATTATCTTTAGTGTAATTTATATGCAGACTAACCACTTCTGACTTGGAAAAAATCTTGTCCATTGATACTTCTTGGACAATGTCTGATGTGAACCCCGTTTTATTTTGATCGTAAGCGATGACTTTGACCCCAAATCCGCTGAGTTTCTGAGCAAAGCTTTCCCCCATTTTACCGTATCCAATAATACCAACTGTTTTTCCTTTTAGTTCTATACCCCTGTTACTCTCTCGTTGCCAGATTGATTTAGTAATTTCTTGATGTGCCTTACTGATGTTATTAAAAAGTCCAAGTAGCATTGCAATACAATGTTCTCCTAGAGCGTCTTTGTTTCCCTCAGGGGAATTGAAGCATTGTATGTTTTTGCGTTTTGCGTAATCCGTATCTATATTTTCCAATCCTGACCCTGACCTTGCTATGAATTTTAACTTTGTTCCAGCGTCAATTAATTCACGGGTAATTTTGAACCGCGAACGCAGTACAATGCCTTGATAATCAGGAAGTTCGGATGATATTTCTATTTCAGATTTCTTTGTAAAATCTGAGCATATGAATCCTATTTCTTCGAGCATCTCTTGAAGTACAGGGTGTACCGTGTCGATGAACATGACTTTCCCTCTGCCTGACATCAGATGAACATTGAACTGATAGAGAAGTATAACAATAAGCCTACGACGTCGTTAACGGTCGTAATAAATGGTCCGGTTGCTAATGCTGGATCAATCTTAAAATGGTTGAGCATCAACGGAATCCAAGTGCCAAATACAGCTGCTACAACAATTACACAAAATAAGGAGGTACTAACTGCAAAGCTAAGGTCTAGGTTGTCGCCGAACAACAGGTTGTATAGTAACAAAATGACACTACACAATAAGCCATTAAGTAGGCCCACGCCTAATTCTTTAGAAAGCTTAGAAGCAACAGATCCCTTTAGAGAGTTGTTAGCTATACTTTGTACTACAATTGCCGAGGATTGAACACCTACATTTCCTCCCATCGCTGCAATGAGCGGCATAAAATAAGCGAGCATTGGTGTATTTTCGATGACTCCAAAAACGCCTATTACTTTTGCTCCAGCAATTCCCCCCACTAAGCCTATTAACAGCCAAGGAAATCTTGCTTTAGTTAACTGAA
>JBLIAZ010000077.1:0-11062 GCA_047631875.1 Saprospiraceae bacterium | reverse complement strand
GTTGTCTTGAAAAGATTCTTCTAAGTTGGTTGTGTCATTTCCTATGTCCACCCTGTCTTCAATACTATTCCCTCCACAGGAAATCAACAAGGTCACCAAGCAAACACTACCTAAGAATTTTTTCATGCTCTAAAAATATGAAAAATAAAGAGACTGGCTTGTGTCGCAAGGAAGTTTTATGCTTTAAAATATACTTAAAAGTATGCAGGTAAAGAATACTGCCACTGTTTTTAATTTGTTCATTAAGTTGATATTGCGGTTCAGTACAACAAACAACATCAAGTATAATATTACACTCTGCAGTACGGTAATTTCAAGAGTAAAAGGAAATGATATTTTTTCGCTGAATGTTGTGGCTGCTTGATTAAGCAGTTGAATCAAGTATTTATTTAGTACCAGTAAAAAGTGAAATATGATTTTAATTGGTGTAAATATTAGCGTAGAAATACCAAGCATTACAAGTACAGTAACTAGCGGAATAATTACCAAACTACTTAGGATCGAGCCAAAATAAATTACTCCGAAGTTGCTAAGTAATATTGGGAAAGTTCCAGTAAATGCCGCGAGGTTGACCATGCACAGTTGGACGAACTTTTTTAACATTGGATTTGATATTTTTTGAACAAGGGGTTTGTAATTTTCAAGAACCAGTACAATGAAAATGACTGCGAAATAGGATAGTAAGAATCCCAAATCCCATATCCATAATGGCTTAAATAGGAGTAAAAAAAGTGCGCTGCTTAACACAATGTTCATGATGACATTCTTTTCCTGAATAAATAGTCCAAATTGAATTAAACAGCACATTAGTCCCGCCCGGACTACAGAAGGACTTAATCCTGCTACGATAGCATAAAATAGAAGCAATATTACGACAAATATTAATTTGAAATACCTGTTGTGAATCCTTAAAGCTTTGAATATGCCTTGGATAAAAGCGAACAGGATCCCTACATGCAAACCTGAGATTGCTAACACGTGAATGATGCCGGATTCTTTAAAGTCTTCTTTGATTTCCTTGTCAAGGAAGGATCTCTCACCTAGTAACAGTGAGTAAAAGACACCTTCTTGAGAGGGCGAGAATACCTTTTCAGCTTGTATTTGTTGAATGAGGTACTGCCTAAAACTATATACAGTTCGGAACAGTCCGCGACCATTTTTTACCAGTCTCACGTCTTTTTGCTTAAGAAAGATTTGCCCTTTAATGCCTTTGCTCAACAAGTACTCCGTATAACCACTAAATGATTCAGAAGTGAGAGAAAGCAGCTTAATTTTGAATTTTTCCACCATTAAAGTATCTCCAGGAAGGTAGTTTACTTGTTGTTTTTTGAGGTACACCATGTACTTTATACTGTCAAGTTGGGTGATGAAATTGAGTTGTTGGTTGTTTTGCTTTTTTAATGACCAAATTATTAACTGCCCTTGTAAATTATTGGTTGAGGTTTCTTTAGCAAGAAGTGGTTCAGAGGAAATGGGTTTGTAGGAAAATAATCCGAGTGTCAAACAGAATAAAAGGATTGCTAGATTTTGCCAGCGTATTATTTTTGTAATTGATAACCCAATAAGGGTCAACGCGGACAAAGCTATGAGTACGTACTTGTGCCATTCTATCAAATAATTGCACAATAGGATTCCACATAAGTATGGAAGCAGAAACCTGATGATGGGTATTTTGTAGCAAGAATCCAAGGTTGTTTTGAAATAAAACAACAAAGATTAATATAAAAAAGTAAAGAATATAAAAAATTATATTATTCTTGAAAAAACTTCAAAGCTTTTCTGTTGATGATGTGGATTCCTTGGTAGTAATGCTTTAAAATGTCTACATATCCGTAACCTCTACTTGCCATTTCCATTCCTCCCTGCTGACATAATCCTACACCATGACCATAACCTCGACCATATAAAACTACGCTGTCACCTTTTTCTTCTATGTAAAAGTAAGTAGAGCGTAATTTTAAATCCCTGCGAACTTTGGTCAGGGGTACTGAAAGGAAGGAGTTGCTGTCGTCTCTTTTGTCCACTTGACACAGGGTAAACATGTCGTCATGCACCTTTTCTTCCACGTTGTACCGACCAAAATAGGAGTGAAGTGTGCTTTTTGGAATGGCTTTTTCCCACAAGGCTGACGAGGATCTTAAACAAAATGAGTCTTGAACGCAACGTAAGTAACTCAGCTTTTGATTCCAAACGTCCTCGGAGTTGCAAGTTTGTCCCCCGCAATTTGAGTGAAAAATTGTATTAATCAAGTTTAACGCATCATCCACAACGACAAGGGAGTTTGTGGCAATGGTAGTTTCATAAATGTCGTCTTTCGTGCACTTGTGATGATAAACTTGACAGTGGACCTTATCGCATACATTAAATCCTTCGTCTGCATGACGGTTGATGTTTTTTAATGCGTAGGTACGTGACAATATCGCTTGTAGTTTATAAAATTCAGGAGGTAGGCGGTAGCCTGCTTCACCTTCAACTACTGCAGATACGTAGTTTTCCAAGTTGACTTCATTTATCAGTTTTAAACTGTTGCTTTTTTGACTTATTTCAAGGTCATCGTCGTATGCTTGATTTTTATGGTACTTTGTATTCAGTAGAAAATGGTTGACGTAATCCATTCCTTTAAGCTTAAAATCACTAGCGTAATAGGTACTGTCATACAATTGTAACTTTACTTTCTCAGCAAAGGAAAAACGCACTTTTTGATTTTTTTTAAGTGTGGTTATAAATTTCCCATCAGCGTACAATCTGTAAGTCCCTCTGTTCACTTTAAAGTTACAAGAGTACAGTTTGTCTTTGTGCAACAAACCTACGCGGACAATATGCTCCGAAGCCATGCTCGCGAATGAGCATACAATCAAAAGCAGTAATATATTAAGCCTTAACATCTTCATGAATTTCTTGCGCAACCCTTTTTGAAGCACCAGGTAAGCCCATTATTTGTTGTAATTTTGCGTAGTCGGCGAGCATTTTTTGTCTTTCCGCTCCTTCATTTAACGGTTGTAATTGTTTCAATACTTCGTTGGTATTAAACTCCTCTTGGATGAGTTCTTTTACCACTTCCTTGTCCATGATAAGGTTCACTAAGCTGATGAATTTTATTTTTATAAATGCTTTGGCAATTGCTATGGTTAATGGGTGAGCTTTGTAACATACTACTTGGGGAACATTAAACAATGCGGTTTCCAAAGTAGCGGTGCCACTAGTGACTATAGCCAAGTGTGCCTGACTTAAAAGTTGGTAAGTGTTGTCGTAAAGCACTTCGATTCCGGCATCAATAGCACCTTGATAAAAGGTCTTAGGTAAGCTCCTGACTCCTGCAACAATCACCTTTAAGCCTTCCATTTGTTTTGCTGCGTCAAGCATTACAGGAAGAATTTTTGACACTTCCATTTTGCGGCTCCCTGGGAGTAATGCAAGGATGTGTTTCGCACTTTCAATGGGAGTTTGTTTAGCTTTATTAAAGTCTTCAATCGCGTCTAGCAATGGGTTTCCAACGTACTTTGCTTTGTAATTGTAATTGGCAAAAAATGCTTCTTCAAAAGGTAAAATCAAGTACAATTTGTTCACCCAAGCTTTTATTTTTTTGATTCTTGAAGCTTTCCACGCCCAAACTTTTGGTGAAATATAGTAGTAAACTTTAATTCCACGGTCATGGGCAAATTTTGCCATCCTCAAATTGAACCCTGGGTAATCAATGAGTATTAGTGCATCGGGATTGACACGCTTGATGTCGTGCCGTACTTTGTTGATGTTGGCTTTGATAGTCCTAATGTTCATCAATACTTCAATGAACCCCATGAAGCTCATGTCTTTTACATGGGTACAAATGTTTTTACTCTGATTAAGCATCAAGTCTCCACCACAAAACCTAAACTCAGCTTGGCTGTCCAAGGTACTAAGTTCCCTCATGAGTTTTGATCCATGAAGGTCTCCTGAATTTTCACCAGCTATGAGGTAGTACTTCATTTAACCTGAATTTAAAATAACGTTAATACAAAATACATGATCGCATAGGCCATGGTACTGTATATCATTCCGCGAGCAATCCAATCTTTTTTCTTCTTTAAAAGAAGAAAGAAAATAGGTAAATTACTTAAGGCACATAAGCTTAAAAAAGTAGGTAATTGGGTTTCGTGCGTTAATAGTGTATTGTAAAAATCCCAAAATTTAAAAAGACCACCATCAGGATATTGAGGAGTACGATGATTGTAAATTAAAAAGCACACCAATGGACTTAGAATGACAGGAATGATGGTTCCTAGTGCCACTCCTTTTTTTGTTTGTCGCTTGTAATGTGCGATCATAGGATTTTTCATTCGAACGATTTTAGTTCGGTTATTGCTGTGTGAGCAGTTAAGTCAAACATAGTTGGTACCACTGAAACATAGTTGTTTTCCAATGCCCAAATGTCGGTGTCGGTTCCCTGGTCTTGGTTGTTGAAATTCCCGGCCAGCCAGTAGTAACTGTTACCCATTGGGTCTTTCCGTTCTTGAAAATCCTTTTCCCAGAATGCTTTTGCTTGACGACAAATTTTGATTCCTTTTATTTCCTCTGCTGGAATAGCAGGAATGTTTACGTTCAAACAATAACCATTTAAACTTCCTTTATCAAGTGTTTTTTGAACCAAAGATTTTACGATGCTTTCACAAGCGGAAAAATCGGCATCTAAGGAGTGATCGCACAAAGAAAAACCAATAGATGGAATGCCCTCAATGGCACCTTCAATGGCTGCACTCATGGTTCCTGAATATATGACGTTGATGGACGAGTTTTGTCCGTGGTTAATTCCAGACACGACTAAATCTACCTTTCTGCCGTTGGCAACAACCGCAGTACCAAACTTTACGCAATCAACAGGAGTTCCGCTGCAGGAATATTCTTCCACGTCAACATATCCACCATCGTGTTTTGTAAATCTTAAGGTAGAATTTATGGTGATGGCATGTCCCATACCCGACATGCTCTGGTTTGGAGCTACGACAAACACGTCTCCAATGTCCAATATGAAAGTAATTAAAGCCCTGATTCCAGGAGCAGTAATGCCATCGTCATTGACCACCATGATCAGTGGTTTTTTAGTGCTTTCAGTCATACCGATAAAAATAGAAAGAAGCGTTCGCATTCCGACTGCTCAATAGGCATGAATATCACAAGGGCATTGTTTACAACCTGATTTGAGTATAAAAGGTAATTGCTATTTTACCCTAAGGTAAGTACCACTTAAATCCGTGAAAAAAGGAAGTGGAGCATCGTGATCAGTGATGACCACGGTGTCAGCTATTGTCCAATTGTCGTTGTCAAAATTGAATGTGAAATCAATTAGTTCATAAGCAACGTAAGCGCTGTCTCCGGAAATCCAATTTTTCAACCTGTAGTGTTCCATTTTACTGCTTTGATCGACAAGTGGAGCTTCGGTTGAAACCGCCTTTACTGTCTCTTCTCTAGTGGCTGTGATGTCAAATCCAATGCTTTTTCCAAAGTTATCCATTATAGTAACCACACGTAAGGTATCGTTGTTTTGAATAAATATACCTTCTAAATTTAATGTCATTGATGTTTCTTCTCCCTGTTCTTCTCCATCTACCTTACTTCCCGTAATTGAATCCCCACATGCACTTAAAAAAACAATTGCTAAAAAGCTTAAAATTAAAGAAGAGTATTTCATGGTATTTCTGGTTTGTGTAAGTACTATGTAATGTTACTCAATAAGAGTACGAAACGTTACAATAACAGTTGCTTATTATTAACATTAAGCATTTGAAAATTTTGGGACAAGATATAGTCCTTTTAAAATAAGCCTTGCAACGAGAACTCCAAATACTGCTCCGCATAATATATCGAGTGGATAATGGACTCCTAAATAAATTCTACTGTAGGCTGTGATGATTGCCCAGGGAAATAAAAACCATCCAATTTTTTTGTAAAAGGGCATGAGAAGCGAGGTCATAAAAACTGCAACAGCCATTGAATTGGCAGCATGAGCACTAAAAAATCCGTGCTTGCTACAATGGTAACCATCTAATGTTCGGGCAGGAGGAGTTAATTGTGCTTCGTCCCGGCATGGTCTAGGTCGTTCAACGGAATGTTTAAAGTAATTACAACCTTGGTCGGCTGCGGTAACCATCAAAACGATTGCAGCAAGAATGACAAAGGATTTTTTTTTATAATGCTTGACAAGTAAGAAAATAAGCAAGGCATAAAGAGGAATCCAAGTAAATTTGTAGCTGATCCAGTACATTAGCACATCAAAGAAACCATTGTGAAAACTGTTCAAAAATTGAAACACGTCCCTGTCTATTTGAATGATTTCTTGCATGTAATTTATTTTTTTGAATATCTCGGAGGAGGTGATGAGGAATCTACTTCGTTACTCATGATCAGTAAAAACGTTCGCGCTTAATATTTTCCAAACCATGTCTTTAAGCTCCATTAAGCCTTGTTGCGCTACAGATGAAATAAATATTGTATCGACGTCTTCTGGTAATTCGGCTTTCATTTCTTCTTTTAATTCATCGTCCAACATGTCGGACTTTGAAATGGCTAAAATGCGCTGTTTTTTTAATAAATCGGGATTGTGTTCTGTTAATTCATTTAGCAAAACTGCATATTCTTTTTTGATGTCGTTTGCATCAGCAGGAATTAAAAACAGCAAAGCAGAATTTCTTTCAATGTGACGTAAAAACCGTGTGCCTAAACCTTTCCCCGTGTGTGCTCCCTCGATGATTCCAGGGATATCCGCCATGATGAACGTTTTTTGATCACGGTAGCTGACAATTCCTAAATTTGGAGTCAATGTAGTAAAAGCGTAGTTGGCAATTTCTGGTTTAGCGGCTGACAATACACTCAATAAAGTGGATTTTCCTGCATTGGGAAACCCAACTAAACCTACATCCGCAAGTACTTTTAATTCCAGCACTTTCCATTCTTCTAATCCATCCTCGCCCGGTTGAGCATTCATAGGTGATTGATTAGTGGACGATTTAAAAAATGCATTTCCACGACCTCCACGACCTCCCTTTACTAATATGTGCTCTTGTCCGTCTTCTACAATTTCAGCTTCCACTTCAAAAGTCACTGCATTTTTAGCAATGGTACCAAGTGGGACGTCGATGTAAATGTCTTTTCCGTCGGCACCGGAACTACATGACTTACTTCCTCCCCCTCCATGAGTACCTAGGATGTGTTTTCGGTATTTTAAATGTAGCATGGTCCAAAATTGAGCATTTCCTCTCATGATGACATGTCCGCCACGACCTCCATTTCCCCCATCAGGTCCTCCATTGCTGTTCATCTTGTCCCTGAACATATGGGTAGAGCCTGCCCCTCCATTTCCAGAACGGCAGCAAATTTTTACGTAATCAACAAAGTTATCGGAAGCCATTTAATTTTAATCGTATTATTTAACTGCTAAATTATCTGTGGCACTACAAATTCGATCAAAAATATCTTCAATTGATCCAACTCCGTTAATTCCAGCATATTTTCCCTGGTTTTTGTAAAAGTCAGCAACAGGAGCAGTTTGCTTGTTATATACGTTGATTCTATTTTGAATTATTTCTGGATCAGCATCGTCAGGACGACCACTGTCAATAGCTCGTTTTTTAAGCCTAGTTTTAAGTTCGTCTTCTTGAACTTCAAGGGCAATCATTCCAGTAATTCCAGTTCCCTTTGATTGTAAAAATTTGTCAAGCGATTCTGCTTGACCAATTGTCCTAGGAAACCCATCATAAATTACCCCTTTTGCATTTGGGTATTTTGAAACTTCTGATTCTAATATTTTGATTGTAATTTCATCAGGAACTAAATTTCCTTTGTCAGCGTATGACTTGGCTAATTTAGCTAAGTCAGATGCTGGATCCAACGCCCTGAATACATCACCTGTTGAGATGTGAACTAGCTCGTATTTTACTTTTACTTTCTCTGCCTGAGTTCCTTTTCCTGCCCCTGGAGGACCGAACAATACAATGTTTAACATGGTAGTTTATCTTTAGTTTTTGGTGGGCTAAAGTTAAGCAATTGTATTGGTTATTAAGAATTGAAATCCTTTCATTTTAGAATCCAGATTTCAACAACCGTCGAACTCAGGTAATTAATGTTTTAGAACCTTAAACATGCTTTTCCGCATGGTAACTACTCCTTGTTAATGGGGAGCTTTCGACATGTGTAAAGCCCATTTTCATTCCTTCAATTCTGTATTTTTCAAATTGTTCTGGGGTAATGAAATTATTGACAGCAAGGTGCTTTGAAGATGGTTGTAAATACTGACCAATGGTAACAATGTTCACTTTTACTGATGCTAAATCCTCCAAGGTTTCCATTACTTCCGCCTCCGTTTCTCCAAGGCCAAGCATGATACCAGATTTGGTTTTCATTCCCGCCTTTTTTAAACGTAAAAGTAATTCTAAACTTCTGTCGTATTTTGCTTGAATTCTTACTTCTTTTGTGAGTCTTCGGACAGTTTCTACATTGTGACTTACCACTTCTGGCGCTGCATCAATGATTTTTTGTAAGTTATCCCAATTTCCAGCAAAGTCAGGGATTAAGGTTTCCATCGTAGTTCCTGGAGAAATTCTTCTAATGGCTTTGATGGTTTCAACCCAAGTATCAGCACCTCCGTCAGGCAAATCATCTCTGTCCACCGAAGTGATAACAGCGTGTTTAATTTTCATTGTTTTGATGGACTTGGCTACTTTTACAGGTTCAAACCTGTCTACTGCGGAAGGCATTCCTGTACTCACTGCACAAAAGCCACAGCTTCGGGTACAAGTGTTTCCAAGTATCATGAAGGTTGCTGTTCCAGCTCCCCAACATTCTCCCATGTTTGGACATCCACCACTTTCACAGATGGTATGCAACTTATGGTCGTCTACCAGTTTTCTGACTTTCTTGTAGCTTTCACCAATAGGTAATTTTACCCGTAACCATTTGGGTTTTTTGATGCGAACTTTTTGATCTGTATTTTCTTTGGCTTCCTTTTCCATCAGTGAACAAATTCAGATAGTAAATTTACGACTTTATTGACAGGTTCATGTACTTATTAAGCAATAACCTGTGTAGCTTTTTCCAAAGAAACATCAGAATGCGAAGCGTTATAAACACAAGTCCCATTAACAATTACTAGCATTTGAGGCGATTCATGTACTACATTATATTTGTCTGCGATGGCTCCGCTTACATCTCGGTGGGCGATTAAATCTAAATAATGCACATCAAATTTTTCGGCCATTTCTTCTGAAAATTCACTAGTTAGAATCCTTTTGGCAAAGGTACTCACAGAACATCTTGTACTGTGTTTAAATAGTACTTGTGCTTTGTTTTTCGATTGCTCGTTGATCTGATCTAACTGAGCAACTTGCTTTAAATTGATAAAATCCATGACGCTACTTTTTTTAGTAGGTCAAAGTTATGTAATATTGATTTTGAAAGTATTCAAAAGCAAATAATATAAATTGATGCTGGTATCGATTGAATCTTAATTTCAAAAAATGATAATCTTAGACATAGGAAGTTCATGGGAAACTCGGCTGCGTGATGAATTTCGAAAAGATTCTTTTTTGGGTTTGAAAAAGTTTTTGAAAGAGGAGGAAAATCAGCATCAAGTGTACCCTCCTTCTGATAAAATATTTGAAGCTTTTAATTTAACTCCATTCAATAATGTGAAGGTGGTCATTCTTGGACAAGATCCTTACCATGGGAAAGGGCAAGCTCACGGGTTGTCATTTTCGGTACCGGAAGGTGTAAAAACACCCCCTTCGCTACGAAATATTTTCAAAGAGTTGAGTAGCGATTTATCTGCTGAAACTCCGAAGAGTAATTGTTTAGAGAATTGGGCCCGTCAAGGAGTATTGATGTTGAATGCTACACTTACCGTGAGGGCTAAGACTCCTGGTAGTCATCAGAAGCAAGGGTGGGAAGAATTTACAGATGCTGTCATTCAAAAATTATCGGACCAAAAAGAGAACTTAGTTTTTGTGCTGTGGGGAATTTATGCTCAAAACAAGGGGACTGTAATTGACACCAAAAAGCACTTGGTTTTGACATCAGCTCACCCTTCTCCATTTTCGGCTCATCGTGGGTTTTTAGGGAGTAAAGTTTTTTCGAAAATAAATGAGCACTTAATATCGAAGGGAGAAAATGAAATTAATTGGATAAGTCTTTAACTAAAAAAAGCCCCGCAAATGCGAGGCTTTTTTTAGTGTACAATATTTATTAAGCTTCTGAAACTATCGATGACTTAATAAAGTCCCTGTTCATAAGTGCTATGTTGTCTAAAGATATTCCTTTTGGACATTCTACTTCACAGGCTCCAGTATTGGTGCAATTACCAAATCCTTCTTCATCCATTTGATTGACCATGTGCTGTACTCTTGTGTCAGCTTCTACTTTTCCCTGTGGTAACAATGAAAATTGAGCCACTTTAGCTGCTACAAACAGCATGGCAGAACCATTTTTACAAGTCGCTACACAACCTCCACAACCAATGCATGTTGCGGCATCAAAAGCTCTGTCAGCGTCAGCTTTAGGAACAGGAATGGCATTTGCATCTTGCGTATTTCCAGAGGTGTTCACCGAAACATAACCTCCTGCTTGTTGAATTCTATCAAAAGAACCTCTGTCTATTACTAAATCTTTTACTACTGGAAAACCAGCCGATCTGTATGGTTCAATTGTAATTGTATCACCGTCCTTGAACATTCTCATGTGCAATTGACAAGTAGTCACAGCTCTGTCTGGTCCATGTGATTCTCCGTTGATGTACAAAGAACACATCCCACAGATACCTTCACGACAATCGTGGTCAAAAGCAACAGGTTCACCTCCTGTATTAACCAATTGCTCGTTTAAGAGGTCTAACATTTCTAAAAAAGATGAATCGGGACTTACATCAGCTAACTGATAAGTTTCCACAGCTCCTTTAGCAGCTGCATCTTTTTGTCTCCAAATTTTAAGTGTTAAATTCATAACTTAATTTTTTCTAAACGTTGATTATATAGGCTGTTGCCTATTTGTAACTTCTTTGTTTTAATTCGATGTCGTTGAATTCCAATTGTTCTTTATGCAG
>JBLIAZ010000076.1:0-11123 GCA_047631875.1 Saprospiraceae bacterium | reverse complement strand
ATTACGTGGAAAAAATAAGCTCGCAATTAAATCAAATTGGCTTTTATTCCAATTCGGTATTGAACAGCTTGCAAAAAGAATTGGCGGACAAATTAGGAGAGCTGTCTGGATATGATGATCACCGGTTATTTTTGTGCAATTCTGGCGCCGAAGCTGTGGAAAATGCTTTAAAAATGGCGTCGTTCAAAAATGGGAAGTCTAAATTTATAGCCTTCAAAAAAGCATTTCACGGACGAACTTCAGGAGCTTTACAAGTAACGGACAACCCTAAAATAAGAGCACCATTTAATTTAAATCCATCCATTGTCCATTTGTCTTTTGGAGATTTGAATGCTGTTGAAAACAAACTTGACACCGGTGAAATCAGTGGAATCATCATTGAGGGAATTCAAGGAATAGCTGGAATCATCGACCCTGGAGCTGAGTTTTTAAAAGGACTACGGGTATTGTGTGACAAATACAATGTAGTACTAATTTTAGACGAAGTACAAAGCGGGTATGGCCGGACTGGTGACTTTTTCGCTCACCAAAACTCGGGAATAAAAGCTGATATTATTACAATAGCAAAGGGTATGGGGAATGGTTTCCCTATTGGAGGCGTATTGATTGGAACTCAATTTGAAGCAAGCTACGGTTTGCTAGGCACTACTTTTGGCGGAAGTCATTTGGCTTGTGCAGCTGGAATAGCGGTGCTGGATATCATCAAAAAGGAAGCATTAATTGAAAATGCAAACAAACTTGGACAATACTTAAAAGACGCCATTGGTGTTCTTCCGGGGGTTAAAAAACTAACAGGGCGTGGATTGATGCTGGGAGTTTTCGTAAAGGAAAACGGCAAAGAACTCCGAAGTAATTTACTTCACAAACACAAAATTTTTACTGGTGGTGCAGGTGACCCTAACATCCTTCGTTTGCTTCCTCCATTAAACATTACCAAGATAGAATGTGACAAAATCATTGATGCATTAAAAGCTGAATTGACTGTCTGAAAATAAAAAACTCAGGTTAATACCCGAGTTCCTTACCGTTATAATTCAATATAAATAGACTATTACCTAAACAACAAGTGCGTGTTTTCTGCCTCGTTCACTTTTGTCATGAAGGCCTTAAATTTAAGGAATTGATCTGGTGTAATGTTTTTTCTGTTAGAAGTATAAGTCCTCACTATTTTCAAAGTGTAAGCGTTGATTCGTTTAAACTTTAAACTGTAAGCGCAGCCATTGTATTTTTTATAAACATTTTTAGGGATGTCCGAAAAGGAGAATGACTTATCCAATTTCACCAAAATGGTTTCTTTGTATTTGTCACAAGTTTCATAACTCATGAAGTTGAAATCATATTCCCTTTTTGTATCCTCAAAAATATTCATTTTTACCAAGACGTCAGTAAATGGGACTTTGAATGTTTTCAGTGCACCAAGTTTTACCACGTCATTTTCAACAACATAACTATAGCTGTACCTGGCACTGTCTTCCCTAGGCACTAACTGGTTAAAATCTGTGGTGTCAATTGTAACCAAGGACTTGTAATCGTTAGAAATTGAGCTTTTTAAATTATCAACCCTTCCTTTTTCGTCTAAAGGATAATAAGTGCTACAAATTCCACCAGCATTTATTCCCGTTTTAAGGTTTTCTTTAGAAATGTTCATTTTCAAATCCTTCCCAATCTGTACTTTCGTATTTCGAATGATGTTGTTGCTGTAATTTTTATTTTTCACCAAGTGCGTTAAACTGATGTCGTTTGGAATCTCATCGTTTGGAATTTCAAGAATTGACGCTCCATCGTGGTAGTTGTACAAATACCCAAATGGCAAATCTTGGTCTGTTAATTCGAGGTACTTGTGCTGGTTTCCCAACGAGATGTTCACCATGCAGTGGTTAAAATTCAACGAAGGAAGAAGCACGTTCTTTTTACCATTGTTGCTCGTATTAATTAACACAAGATTAGCCTCAAGACCAGCTGCTCTTGCTATGGAAACAAAAAGAGTAGAAACATCTTTACAATCCCCTAGCCTAGTATGGTACGTTTTAGATGCCTTTTGAGGAATGTAATTACTTTGCCTAAAATCAATTGAACTGTATTGAATGTTTTTTAGTACGAATTCATAAATTGCCTTGAATTTATCCTCATCACTTAAACTTTTCCCATCAAAAAGTTCCTTGACAATTTTGTGGATCGTGTAATCAGGTTGAGCTTGAAATCCAGATAAATCGCTGTACCATTGCACAATGTCCTTCCAAGAATAATCAAGGGTAATGTGAACCTTTTGAGCAATGTCACTGAACGGGATTGGTCGGGTTTCTTCCTTTATTTCTTTTGGAGAATTGGTTTCCCAAAGGTAACTTGTAAAGCCACTGATTGTGTCCACTTTAGGTTTTAAGTCACTCACTGTGACCGTATCCACATAACTTAATCCCTCTTCCAAAAGTAAGTTGTACTGTACTTTGTAAGTAGGAGAATACGAATTTAAGGAGTAGTTGTCACTGATGAACATCGACGATTTCCCTCCTGAAACCTGAGTTTCAGTGTAAGTTACATAAATGTAATCGTCCAGTTCTAAATTTGTAAACACCACAGCGTCACCAGTTTGCTCACCTTGTATGGTATGACCATCCTTTTTAATCACATCCACATCATTGATGATTAAGTTCATGTTACCCGAGGCAGATAAATTAATTTTTTGCCATTCTGAAATAGCATCTTCGTCATTCATTTTAATGATGTACCTGGTTACTCTACCCACAGCTTTTGATTTATAAATGAACAAGTATTTGCTGTCCAAGACTACATCGTATGACTTTTTGTTTTCAGGGGTGAAGTTTTCTTCGTATTCCTTGATGATGTCCGCTGGTTCAAATTCTGGAATAAGCTCGACAGCCTTTTTCTTGTCTTGCAAAACCCTGATTTTCTCATTGGTTTCGAACGAAAAAGGGTAATAGCTTAAAGCTTCTTTGTGGTAGGACATCGCTTGGTCCTTAACGTCAACAAAAGTGTACAAAGTAGCCAAATCACTTAATGTGCTGTAATCAGAAGGCCTGCTCTCGATAATTTTCTTACACAAAGCAATTGCTTCTGTGTACCTTGACTGTCGCGAAAGTAATTTAACTACTTTTTTAACCGCAGCTGTACTGTAAGGAATTAGCTCGATGTTTTTGTACAGCAAATCGTAAGCCTTACTTGTTTTACCAGCTGCAATGTAATTGTTTGCTAACTCAGAAAGTATGTCATAACTGTAGTTCGTTTTCAAATACTTTACTAAAATTTTATTCGCTTTTTTGGGATTAGAATAGTGTGACTTTTCAATTGAATACTGACTTACCATTGCAGTGTAATCATTTGGAAATTTCTTGTACCGCTTAGCATACAAAGCTAAAGCTCGTTTGTTGTCAGAGGTTAAACCTGCAATTTTCAATTCGTAGGAAATCTTGTCGTACTCACTAGGATACCTGTCATTGTACTTTTTAACGTACTCCTTTGTCTTTTCAATGTTTTTTTCCTTCACGTACTTGCTTATTTCATTGTCAAGGACATTCATGTCATTCGGAAACGCGTCTGAAAATATTTCGTAATATTTATTTTGGTTCGTGCTGTTGTTTGAATTGTCATAATGTAAAACCAGAGCCCTGAGAACAAAAAAGTTTGTAGGTTCTTTTTTATACGCGGCTAAAAGTATTTCCTCTGCTTTGTCATGCTCATTTGATCGTCCATATACCTTTGCTAACAGTACTTGGTACAGCATGTCGTCTTTTGCTAACTTTTTAATTTTATCGAATGCATAAAATGGAATTTCTGTAGCTTTTTTAAGCACCCTTTGATACGACTGAGACACATTACTTGCTTTTAGTTTAAGTACGTTGTAGTCCACATCAGTAAACCTCGCTGTAAAACTTGGACTGTTTTCATCGTAATCACCAAGTTGAAAAAGTAACCTGTTGTAACCTTTATTTAAGGTGCATTTAAATTTGTAATAATCAATCACTGTCGACCTGTGTTCGGGATTGGAATATATCAATGAATCATTTAACCAAACCTTCATGGATCCAGAATATCCCAAATTCAAAATCACATCCTGTTCCGAAGGCGATTCAACAAATGTTTGAGTATAGATGATGCTGTTGGCACTTAAAAAATGAGTCCCTGCAAATAAGTAAGCATCTTCACTTTTTAAGGTTGGTGCAAACCAGGTGATTTCACCACCATATTTTGCTTTGAATTTTGCGCCTTCTTGCGGATTTTTTAACACACCAAAATCTTTATTGAATCCACTGTTTACCACATTATCAAAAGGGCCTAACATCATCCAATCATCCAAGTTTTGAATGTGTTTTAGTTCTCTCATTGCGCTTGCTTTGTCCAAAGACATGATGTGATGTGTCAGCAAACGGTAACGTGTTGACGCATCCACTGTTCCCTTGCTTCTTGCGTCCACTGCGAGCTTATTCAACATTGCCAATTGATAATCTTTCTTTTTCCCACTTGAACCCGTAACACCTCCTAAAAACCACATGGCATATAACTCTGGAAATGGATTGCTGGCTTCCGCAAAAAATTGGTTAAACATCACCGAAGCTTTTTCCTCTTGTCCCAGTTGTGAGTACAATAATGTCAGAGCCAACAATGACTTTTCCCTTGACCCCGGATCTTTTAAAGCAGTATTAAACTGCTCAATAGCATCAGGAACGTTGGCATCATTCAACAATGACCATCCCTTATCATAAGGAGTTTGTGAAAATCCGCTGACTGAAAACATGACTGTCAATAATATAAGTATCGCTTTTCTTGTGCTAGAATATGAAATCATGCTTTTTGATAAATTGGTTGTGCTACAAAACTATAAAATAATGCTGCTCAAAAGAATGATTCACAAATCATAATTAATTATGCATATATTTGCAGTGTATTTTTATTTTATTCTTATGAGCTTGGAACTAATTAACAGACTAGCACTTTCAGCAATTCCACGAATCGGAAGCACAAAAGCAAAACAACTAATTTCTCACTACAACAGCGCTACAGCTGTCTTTAAAGCAGACGAAAACCAACTACTCGCAAGTAAAGTAAATCCTAGTATTGCTAAAAACTTATGCGACCCAAAACTGAGAGACATGAGTTTTGACAGGGCAAAAAAAGAATTAGATTTCGTTAAAAATAAAAAAATTGAACTGATCAATTTTGACGATCCAGAATACCCTCCCCTTCTGAAAGAATGCATAGACAGCCCCATGTTAATGTTCAAGAAAGGAAATGGGAAAATTAACCCTGTGAAAAGTGTGGCGATTGTGGGCACGAGGAATGCCACTTCTTATGGAAAAGGATTCACCGATTTATTGGTTAAACACCTGGCTCAATATCAGGCCACTGTAGTAAGTGGTTTAGCTTACGGCATAGACAGTCATGCACACAAAGCCTGTTTAAAATACAACACCCCTACAATTGGTGTACTTGGACATGGCTTAGACATGATTTATCCTTCAGCGCACCGACAATTAGCGGCTGAGATGCTAACCAATGGAGCTGTGTTAACCGAATACATGAGTGAAACTCCTTCGCTCCCGGCAAATTTTCCAAAAAGGAACAGGATAGTGGCAGGCATGGTGGACGCCGTAATTATAGTGGAAGGTGCTATAAAAGGCGGTGCAATGGTCACTGCAAATCTTGCGCATGGCTACGAAAAGGAATTGTTTGCTGCACCAGGACGGAGCATTGACAAATACTCTCAAGGTTGCAATTATTTGATTAAGACCCAAAGGGCTATTTTACTCGATGACCCCGAAGAACTAGCAATGGAACTTGGATGGGAAGCTTTTGACCTTCAAAAAAAGTTCAAAAAAAATGATTACAATTTGGACGCTACCTTATCAGAAATAGAAAAAAGCATACTCAAATTATTATTGGACAAAGACAAAATATCCAAGGTAACTTTTTGCGAAAAACTACAGTTGTCCTTGGGCGAAATTTCACCTGTCTTGTTTGGGTTAGAACTTAAGGACAAAATCGTATCAAAACCAGGGAACTATTATGAAATTGCAGTATCAATGAGGTGAATTAGTCAGGGTAAGTTCTATAGTCCAAAAGTATTTATACTTGAGTATATTTATTACCTTTGTCTCATAAATCTAAGAATGATGGTAAATTTATTGATACTTGGGATGATTTCAGGACCGCAAATAATGTGGGTAGTGATAGCTATTTTGGTGCTTTTTGGAGGGAAAAAAATTCCAGAATTGATGAAGGGGTTAGGTAAAGGTATCAAGGAGTTCAAGGATGCGTCTAAGAATGAGGATGGAGATAAAGACGTAAGCGAAACGAAAGAAAAATAAGATCCTTTTTTAAAAAGATACTTGGGCTGGGAACATTAATTTCCGGCCTTTTTTATGTCCTGGTTTTACAAAACCATGTTCAAGCCTAATTCCCTGAGGACATAAACTAAGGCTCAACTACTGTCCGCACATAGTCAAGCACTTTATTGCTGGCACCAACGTTTTTATTAAAATACATCGTTAAAGGTTCATTGTCCCAATTTTTAACCTCTGCAAGTAGGGTATTCATCGTTTTTTCAAAAGTGATGGCATCAGTCACTTGGTGTCCTGCTCCTATTTTTTGAAGTTCTTCAGCCTCCAAAAACTTATGGTTATTAGGACCGAAAACCACAGGTTTCCCAAATGAAGTTGGCTCCAGTAAATTGTGAATTCCCACACCAAAACCACCTCCAATGTAATTGACCGTACTGTACTGATAAAGATGTTTAAGCACCCCTACACAGTCCAAAATTAGTACCTGAGCGTCCTTGAACTCTCCTTCACTATGTAGGGCTGTTTTCAAATTAATCCTACTTTGAAACTCCTTGATTTTGACCTTGTTAATTTCATGAGGAGCTATGATCACTTTGATGTTGTTGTCTAAATTGTTCAACCAAGGCAACAATACTTCCTCGTCGCCCCGCCAAGTGCTTCCAAATATCACTGCTTTTTTTGATGCAATAAACTCCTCTATGTCTGGCAGGTTTTTACTTGACTTGGCATTTTCATACACCGCATCAAACCTGGTATCTCCAATTGTGGAGCACTGATTTATCCCAGCTTTTTTTAGCAGTATTTCACTTTCTTCGTCACGGACAAAAAACTGTTTGCATTGCTTTAAGTGATTAAGAAACCATCTCCCGGTATACCTGAAAAATATTTGATTTTCACGAAAGGAGGAGGAAAAAAACACCACAGGAACATTACTTTTAAAACAAGCGTTCAAGTAATTGTACCAAAACTCATATTTCACAAACAAAGCTATCTGAGGTTGAACCAATTTTATAAAATCTGCTGCTTGTTTTTTCGTGTCCAGGGGGAGATAACAAACTGTATGCGCTTTGGAATAGTCCTTAAGCAGTTCATATCCCGAAGGCGAAAAAAACGTCAACAACATGTGATGATCAGGGTAGTTTTTGTACAGCCCATCAATGACTGTTTTTCCTTGTTCAAACTCTCCGTGAGAAGCCACATGAATCCATATGACCGGCTTTCCCTTCGACATCCCAGCAAGTTTTTCTCTCCAGTCTTTTCGCCCATTTATCCACAGCTTAGCCTTTCTAGAAAACAGTTGGGCCACATAAAGCAGCGCCCCATAAATTCTTATTGCCCAATTATAAATGAATCTCATATCATACCATTAACGCGCACAAAATATCAGCGGTAAAGTTGAGGTTAAAGTTATCATACTCTGCTTGAATTATCTATATTTGTTAACTATAAATTTTACAGGAAACCGTGAGCTACAGTATACCAAACAAAAAGATTCAAATGGTTGATTTACTTACTCAATATGAAAATATTGAGACCGAAGTAAACCAAGCTATTTTAAATGTAATAAAAACCACCGCGTTCATTAATGGCCCCGCTGTTAAAGAGTTAAAAGCAGGAATGCAGGAGGAATTTAACGTAAAACACGTCATCCCTTGCGCAAACGGAACGGATGCTATTCAAATAGCCTTAATGGCACTTGATTTAAAACCTGGTGACGAAATCATTACGACCACTTTTACTTTTATTGCCACCGCTGAAGTGATTGCTTTGTTGCAATTAACTCCTGTTTTTGTGGACGTTGATCCGAACAACTATTGTATTTCAGTAGCGTCAATAAAGGAAAAAATCACGGATAAAACCAAAGTGATTTTACCTGTACATTTGTATGGCCATTGTGCGCCAATGGAAGAAATTTTAAACCTTGCAAAAGAGCACAACTTAAAAGTAATTGAAGATACAGCTCAAGGAATTGGAAGTGCTTATACTTTTTCAGATGGAACTAAAAAATTCGCTGGAACAATGGGTGACATAGGAACCACGTCTTTTTTTCCTTCAAAAAACTTAGGTTGTTACGGAGACGGCGGAGCTATAATGACCAACGACGATGCTTTAGCTGAAAAAATGGCAATGATCATTAACCATGGCTCAAGGGTTAAATATTACCATGAAATTGTGGGAGTTAACTCCAGGCTTGACACAATACAGGCTGCGATTTTAAACATTAAGCTGCCCCTATTAAAAGGCTATAGTGCGGCACGAAGAAAAGCTGCGGACTACTATTGTGAAGCTTTAAAAAATGTTGAAGAAATTGAAACTCCAATCATCGAAGCTTATTCAGACCACGTTTTTCATCAATTTACCATGAAGGTGAAAAAGGAGAAAAGAGACGCTTTAAAAGGGTTTTTGCAGGAAAAAGGAATTCCAAGCATGGTTTACTACCCTGTTTGTTTGCATCAACAAAAAGCATTTGAAAGTTATTCTGACGGAAAAGCGATTCCAGTTTCAGAGCAACTTCAAAAAGAAGTGCTTTCGCTGCCGATGCACACGGAACTGGATGAAGAAACTTTACTATACATTACAGACCAAATAAAATCATTTTTTAGATGAAACGAACCACAACTAGTTTTCTAAAATCTGGTGAACAACACATGACCTTTAAAAAATAAATTATACACACATGAACATAGCAGTAGTAGGTACGGGATATGTAGGACTCGTTTCAGGAACGTGTTTTGCCGAAATGGGTAACAACGTCACCTGTGTTGACATTGATGAAAAGAAAGTGAAGACACTGAAAAATGGAAAAGTCCCCATTTATGAACCTCAATTGGAAATGTTGTTCGAAAGAAACATCAAACAAGACAGGCTTCATTTTACTACTTCCTTGGAAGAGGCAATAAAAGACGTAAACGTGATCTTTTTGGCACTTCCTACTCCTCCTGGAGAGGACGGTTCTGCTGATTTGTCTTACATATTAGGAGTTGCTGAACACTTAGGTAAAATCCTTGACAAATACACTGTGGTCATAAACAAAAGCACCGTTCCTGTAGGAACTGCTGACAAAGTTCGAGCAAAAATATCAGAAAACGCTTCCGTCGAATTTGACGTCGTATCCAATCCCGAATTTTTAAGAGAAGGTTTTGCCGTAGATGATTTTTTAAAACCTGACAGAGTGGTAATTGGAACTCGTTCCGAAAAAGCAAAATCCATCATGGAGGACCTATACAAACCATTTACTCGTTCAGGAAACCCTATTTATTTCATGGACGAAAAGTCTTCGGAATTAACAAAATACGCAGCCAACTCATTTTTAGCAACAAAAATTTCGTTCATGAATGAAATTGCTAATGTTTGTGAATTACTTGGTGCGGATGTGGATAAAGTGCGAATTGGCATGGGCTCAGATTCTAGGATTGGAAAAAGATTTTTATTTCCTGGAATTGGATATGGGGGCAGTTGTTTTCCAAAAGATGTGAAAGCATTAATAAAATCCTCAGACGAAGTTGACTACGATTTTAAAATTTTAAATGCAGTTGAAACAGTAAACGAGCGGCAAAAAACCATTTTAATGCCACGCATTAAAAATTACTTTAATGGGGAATTGTCCGGAAAAAAAATTGCGATTTGGGGCCTGGCATTTAAACCAAATACGGATGACATCAGGGAAGCTCCTGCACACTACATGATCCGAGAATTATTACAAGAAAATGTGGAGGTAAGCACCTTTGATCCCGAAGCAATAGAAAATTCAAAAGAAATATTTGGTGAGGACATCACCTACGGAGCAAATTATTACGACATCCTGAAAGACGTAGACGCACTAATTATTGCTACCGAATGGTCCGTTTTCAGAAACCCTGATTTTACCAAAATTAAATCATTAATGAAAGGAAATGTGATTTTTGACGGAAGGAACTTATTTGAAGCTTCTCAAATTGAAAGCTTAGGATTTACTTATTTTAGCATTGGTCGCTAATTGTCAAAAACAACAAACCGAACTATGAAAAACACACTAATTACTGGAGCCGCTGGATTCTTAGGTTCACACCTTGTAAAACGGTTTTTAAACGAAGGCCATCATGTGATTGCCATGGACAATCTGATTACGGGCAATTTAAAAAACCTTGAAGAATACAATGACAATCCAAATTTCGAATTTAGAAATCATGACGTAAGTACTTACATTGACTTTGAAGGTGATTTGGATTACATATTGCATTTTGCATCACCAGCAAGTCCAATTGATTATTTAAAAATCCCTATCCAAACACTGAAAGTAAGTGCCAACGGAACACAAAATCTATTAGGTTTAGCGAAAGCGAAAGGGGCAACAATACTAGTAGCATCTACTTCCGAAGTTTATGGCGATCCATTAGTACACCCTCAAACTGAAGAATACTACGGCAATGTTAACCCTGTTGGACCAAGAGGTGTATATGACGAAGCAAAAAGATTCATGGAAGCAGTTACTATGGCCTACCACACTTTCCATGATGTAGACACAAGAATCATCCGAATATTTAACACTTACGGTCCAAAAATGAGGTTGAATGATGGCAGGGTACTACCCGCATTCATTGGTCAAGCACTTCGAGGAGAAGACATGACTATTTTTGGTGATGGAAGTCAAACACGCTCCTTTTGTTATGTAGATGATTTAGTAGAAGGAATTTACAAATTACTGCTTTCAGGTTACGTTTACCCTGTAAACATTGGAAATCCTGATGAAATTACAATTTCACAATTTGCAGAAGAAATTGCAAAATTAGTAGGGGTTGAACAAAAAGTAGTTTATACAGATTTACCCGTAAATGATCCACTTCAAAGAAA
>JBLIAZ010000075.1:0-11146 GCA_047631875.1 Saprospiraceae bacterium | reverse complement strand
AAATTACAATACAATAAAGCTCGTCAAGCTGCCATTACTACTGAAATCCTTGAGATTGTTGGTGGTGCTGAAGCATTGAATGGCTAATTGAAATTAGATTAATATGAAAACGTCTTGCATTTACATGTGAGACGTTTTTTTTTGTGCCCAATGTTCAGGAGAATATTCTACCGCAATTGAGGATGCTAGTTAATGGTGATGTGCGTTAATAACAGCTTCCATTGCTTTAGCTGTTTTGTCTTTAAGTTTGTGCACGTCATCCAATGTCATCCCTAAAGTTGAAACAGGATCAAGTACTACCATCCTGCTAATTCCTGGACCTGCACCTCCTTTAAAGGCTTTTTTTCCACCAGCAAGACGTTTGTAGTTGTCCAAAAAAACCAATGGTAGAACACTCGTTTGGTTTTCTATAGCAAGCCTAAATGGCCCAGTTTTGAACGACCTCATTGTTGGTGCATTTTTACTTCTGGTCCCTTCGGGAAATATCAATAAATTAATTCCCTGTTTTAATTTGTCAGCGCACTCCATCAAAGAAGAATTTCCCGAGACCATGCTTTTTCGGTCCACAGTAACATTCATTCCTTTAAAGTTAATGTTGAAAAAAGGCAGTTTTTTAAGTTCCTCTTTGGCTAAAAAAGCAAAGTGTTGCTTGAATTTAGTGTAAGGTACTATGATGTCTAATTGTGAACTGTGGTTTGCAACAAGAATGAAATTCCCTTCTTTTGGAATCAAGTGTTTGTTAGCGATTCGTGGTACAATTCCGATTGAAATACAAATACTCCAAGCCCATACTCGATATATTTTATAAGTTAAATCGTAATTTTTTAATAGCACGATACTTATGAGTAGGAAGGGGTAAAAGAACAAGGTGGAAATAAACATGTATACAATGAACCAAGTTTTCCATAAGAAACTAAAGCCTTTTGTAATAAATTTCATCATATGATTTAACTCCTGTTTTGTATGAAAACAAAAGTAAATTTTTAATGCGGATTTTCACTTGCAAAAGCTGTACTTTTGTGATGAAGTGTTGTTTGGCTTGAGTAAATAAGCTAAGGTGACATCATCAAAAACAGGTAATATGTCAAGAACATTAACAGGTATCCAAAGTACAGGAGTTCCCCATTTAGGGAATTTACTGGGAGCAATCATTCCGACCATTGAAGCGAGTATAGCGAAGAAAAACGAAACGTTTGGATTCATTGCAAACCTGCATTCTTTGACCAGTGTTAAAGATGCTGAACTACTTAAAGAAAATACCTATGCAGTTGCAGCAACATGGTTAGCCTTTGGTTTCGACGTGAATAAAAATGTGTTTTATCGTCAGTCTGATGTGCCTGAAGTTTGTGAACTTGCTTGGTACTTAAATTGTTACATGTCTTTTCAAAGGTTAAGTTTAGCCACATCGTTTAAGGATAAGTCCGAGAAAGCGAATGAAGTCAATGCAGGTTTATTTACCTATCCTGTTTTAATGGCTGCTGATATTCTTTTGTATGACGCTGAAGTTGTCCCTGTAGGGAAAGATCAAAAACAACATTTAGAATTCACTAGGGATTTAGCTAATAAGTTAAATGCTAAACACGAAGGTTTGTTTGTTGTGCCCGAAATTAAATTGGACGAAAAAAGCATGTACGTCCCAGGGGTTGATGGGAAGAAAATGAGTAAATCATACGGCAATACCATTGACATATTTTTAACCGATAAAAAATTACGAAAACGAATCATGTCTATCGTTACGGATGACAAAGGTTTGGAGGATGTCAAGGATCCAGAAACGTGCATAGTTTTTAAGTTGTATAGCTTGTTAGGGTCTCAAGAACAAATCGAAACCATGAGGTCAGATTACCTTGGTGGCGGTTATGGATACGGACATGCTAAACAAGCATTGTTTGAGCTGATCGTCGAGCAATTCAAAGTCCAACGTGAAAAATATTGGGAACTCATGGAAAACAAAAGTGAGCTTGATAAATTGCTCAAAGTTGGCGCTGATAAAGCTCGATTAATTGCAAGAGCAAAGTTAGATAAAGTCAGAGCTGAGCTTGGCTTTTGATTTTTTTAGTTCGCAACTAAAACAACGTATACACAAACAAATACCCTTCCTTGTTTCCGATGATCATTTTGTACTTTCCGTCGTCATTTAAGTCGGTAATAAGTACGTCGGTATTTCCTTCAATAGGGAAGTTGTTTAGCAATTCTCCTTCTTGATTGAATGCGTAAATTTTATTGTTTGCTCTGTCGGTCATGGTAATGATTCTCATCCCTTCCTTATTAATCAAATGAGTTTTAATACCAAAGCTCGGGACAAAGTCTAAGTTTTTAATGCTCATTATTTTATTTTTACTCAGCTTGTAAGCGTAAACTTCCTCGTCTTCGTAATATAAAATGTCAGGTGCAGAACTGCTTGTTAATTGACCCAAGTAAAAAGTGTGGTCTTTTGTAAAGTTCCTAGTAGTAATGCTTGAAATTTCATCAGTCATCTTTAAAAACATAATTGTTCCACTGGTATCAGTAGTTATAATACCACTGTTGCTCAAGCTTCCGTTCAAGTAAATTTCATAGTTCTGTTTTTCCTTTGGAAGCTTGTTATGGTATTTGATCCGTTGTTCACCTTTTCGGTTCAATGTGTACACATTACCTTTCCGATCACTGAAAATAATGTAATCTTTATTTCCTACCTGTAATAATTCAGGTGTATTTACGATACCTGAATTAGCGCCATTGAACGCCCATCCTTTTACTACTTTGCCTTCCTTATTATAACAGGTTAAATATTTCCCTGCAGGCACCAATATCCTGTACTTTTTGTTGTTGTCATAATCGAACACTGCAATTCCTTCGGTTTGCTGTTTTTTGAGTTTAACAGGGAAGCCTTCCACGTTGTTACCATTTCGGTCAATCAAGTGCAGCTTTTTTCCTGTTCCAAAAAGGTATTGAAACTTTTTGTTGTGGTAACGGTCAATCGATTGAACATTACCAATGATTTTATTTTGCAGTGATTTTTTCCATAAGATAATCCCCACATTGTTAATTAAATACAATGTATTCCTGTCATCCTGGAGCAACATTTCCGTTTCGTTTGTGTAGTGATTTTTTACCAGCCAAGGTGCATGCGAGTAGGAGGTGTCTAATTCAAACGTAATCAAATTCAAGTCAGCTGATTCCTGGATGACTTTATAATTTGAATAGATGTTGGTGTAATATAAATTATTGTGCGATACTGCTTGAAAACCTACCGCTTCGAATCCAGTAATTATGTCTTGGTTATCGTTAAACACCTTCGCAAGGTCCTTGGTTAAAAAGTACGACCAAAAGTTGCTGGCTTTTTTAGGGTTGATGTAGACAAAGTAATTTGATTTAGTAGAAAAGTGTTCGTAAAACGTACTGAAGTTTTTGTTTTTAATCAATGTCTTTCGCCGGACATAAGAATTTATGACATTTTTCAAGTTACCGACATCGTTACCGAACACGACATAATCCTCAAGTATTGTGTAGTAGGAGCGTTTATTTCCGTTGAAATAGTCGCCCAAAGCAAACCTTAATAAGTTGGGTAAGCCTAAATTATAAATCGCATGGTTCGAAAACACGCTGCTGTCGGTTTTATGTCCTGTCGCTTTTTCAATTTTTTTAAGTTTTTCCATTGCCAACTCAATGTTGTTTGAATGAATAGCAACACATGCATTTTCCATCGGATTTTCTTGGTCTCCTTTGGTCATGAAAAAGCAAAACTCAGAACCAATCCATTTGAATAAATCTTCATTCAAATTCAATTTATGAGTTTTGTTAAAATCAGCTATGTTTTTTTCGTATTGATATAGCTTTTGTTGTGATTGTAAATGTTCCTTGAATTTCTCATGGTATTCTTGATAATTCTCAAAGCTAAGTGACGACATGAACGAAATGTTGTCAGGCACAATGGAAGTAGCATTAATTTTCGAAGGAGATAATCCTTTTAAATTAGAAAGAAACGTGGAGGAGGAATCTTTAATCAACGAGAATCCATTCATCATGATCCCGTTGTCAGATATTTTTAAATCCACTTCCATCCAATTTCCAAAATGATTGAATTTTTGTTTGGCTCCATTGTTCACTCTTCCAAAAACGTTTAAAAAGCTTCCCAACTCACTGTAATTCACAAATAAGTTAGCATCCAAAGAAAGATCAGCGGTTTTAAACAGCTTGGCAAATTCCTTTTTCTCATTAAGAGGGATTCGATGTTTTAATTGTAGGATAGCATCTTCAATTAGTATGGATGAGGTACTGATGATGATTAAGTTATTTTCAAACACAATTGATAAATTCCCTTTTCCATTTTTTTGCACCAAGTCCGTGATGTGACACTCTTCATATTTTCTTGCGCTTACTTTATAGTCCTTTAGTTCCTTCGGAAATGCGTCAATGAACATTTTTTTATCGTCAGGATTAAAATTACTGACTACTAAAAAATTGTAGGATTGTACTCCCGTCATGTGTGCTGACAAATAGATAGGGTTGTCCGAAAGTAACTTCTTAAATACGGGGTTGTTCGTAGATGCTTTTTGGAACTTGGCTAAGGTTTCGCCAAGGCCTCTTATTTCCTTAATTTCATTTAGCTGCTTGCCGTAATTCCCTTCAAGCAACTTATCCCATTTATTCAAAGGGCTTTGTATCCTTAAAATGGCTACTGCATTGTATGGTATAGCATTGATCCCCTTTGATGAAACATTGTGCTCCACCTTTTCCTTTAAGGAAAAAACAAAATACCCTGCAAAAAGAAGAATAAGTAAAACCAGAAGAGCTACAAATAATTTTCGCATAATGGGACAGTAGTTTACCTGCTAAATTAAACTGTTCTTTTCCTTCATTTCTGAACGCAGCTATATAGTTATAAACAAGGTTGTTTTAATAGGTAGGAATAGCCTTGAAAGCTATTAAATTTAAGGTTTGCACCGAATAGAAATGTGTCTTGGTTTTAAACCGTAGAAGGTGGTGTAAACTTCATTTTTCCAGTCCTTCGGATCAGGTGTTATATCATAAATAAATATTGATTTTGGTTTGTAGCGGTGTTCGTACAAATACATGGTGGTATCCCGAAGCTCAATAAAAGACTGAAGTTTTTGCTCCCGCGATAGGTTTTCTTGATGAAAACCCCAGGCTTCTCCTGAATATAAATCGTGTATTGCAGTCTTTCCATTTCCTGAAAATACTAAACTGATGACCATTACTATTGAAAGTCTCAAGTACGATAAGTGGTTTGCTAAATTAAGAAAGGCAACAGTTATTCTGTGCTTGCCTTCGAATATTAAAAACATGAAAATAACTAAAATTTGAAAGTACAAAGCGAAGTTTGGTGTTCTGTGTTGACCAATGATTCCCGTTGTCCATACAGGACCTGCACAGGCAATGAATTGTGGTGCAAAAAACAATCCCATCCAAAACCACATTGAAGCAGTATGTGTTTTTAAATTAAGTTTCAATTTTAAAAACAACAGGATACTAATCCATAAACTAGGTGTGCTTAATAAAGAAACGGAAAAGCGCAAAGTGTTAGCTGAGCCATTGAGTACTGTGTGGATCAAATCATGTTTACTAAGAAAGAAAGAAGACCTCACCTCGTTGCCTGGTGCAAAGCAGACTAGTGCGGCAAAAATCACTTGAGTAGCTAACAAAATCCAGAATGTTCTATTGTTTTTACCCCATACAGCTATCCCTAGATGTAATAACGTCATTATGATCATTATCACTTCATTGAATCCAGTTAGTAAAAATTGAAGTGCAATAAGAGTTAATAAAAGAAGATGTTGGTAGTTTTTCGTAAGCTTATTTAATAGAATGAGGTGCGCAGGGAACAGGAGTAAAGGACTGAAATACGTGACAGCAGCAGTGTACCAATAGATCCCTTCACCGACATGCGGCATGATATTAAGATAAATCAATAAAAAGCACAAGCTCATGATGACAGCTAAACCTTTCGAAGCATTCGTAAATTTGAAAACGAATATACTGTGGACTCCTATGAATAGAGTAATCAGTAAAAAAGGAATTGCCTGGTACAATTCAAAATAACCGTAGGTAATGGGGTTGATTAACACAAACACATTACTGATGTACCTGCCATTCCATGTAAGCCATTCTCCAATTAAAGTGCCTAAAAAGTCAGTGCTGTTTGCGCCGACCCAGGCATAAGAATAATCATCACCAGAAGGAAAAATGTAAAAACAGAGCAGGAAGTAGGGGGTAAGACAAATAAGCAATGCAAGGAAAAAGTAAATTCTTGAATTATTCATCATGTTGCCTTTGTACGATTGGTAATCTTTAATGCTCAATAAAAATAGATTCATGATGTACCTTTCCATCGAAAACTATTTTTAAAAAGTAACGCCCATTCGTAAGTGAATTGATATTGAACAGGTTTACTACTGAGGCTTTTTCAGCTGCTGAGTAATCGCAAATTAGTAGTGTAATTATTAAGACAGCTATTCTCATGTATTACAAATCTATTTCAATGCTTACCGCACAATGGTCCGATCCAAAAGCATCGTTGTGGATTTCAGCTTTTTGAAGTTTGTTTTTAAGCGACCCGCTGATTAAAAAATAATCAATCCTCCAGCCAACGTTCCTGTCCCTAGCTCCACCTCGGTAGCTCCACCAGGAATATTTTACCGTGTCAGGGTGGAGGAAACGAAAAGTGTCAATGAATCCAGCTTTTATATAGTTGTCCAAGCCGTCAATTTCCTGCTGCATATAACCCGCTGACTTATTGTAGTTTGGCTTGTTGTTTTTCAAATCAATGTCTTTGTGAGCTACGTTCAAATCACCGCAAACTACCACAGGTTTTGATTTTTCAAGTTTTTGTAAAAAAGCCAAAAAGTCCTTGTCCCATTGTTGACGGTAAGAGAGTCTTTTTAATGCTGAACCAGAATTTGGTGTGTAAACGGTGACCAAGTAAAAGTTGTCATACTCCAAAGTAATTACTCGTCCTTCTTTGTCGTGTTGCTCAATGCCTATGCCGTAGGAAACATTAAGAGGTTTCTTTTTGTAAAAAATACCAGTTCCTGAATATCCCTTCTTTTCCGCAGAATCCGCTACAATGTCATAGCCTTTAATGAGGTCTTTGACTGCTTCTTTGACTTGGTCAGGAGTGGCTTTTGTTTCTTGAAAACAAATCATATCAGCGTTAATAGCAGCAACTGGTTTGTCAAATTCTTTTTTTGAAATGGCTCTAATACCATTTACATTCCACGAGGCGATTTTCATTTTTTTTTGAGTTTTTTGATTCGAGACGTCTCTAAAGGTAATTCAAACATTTTCAAGTGGAAAAAATATCGTTTAAGTTTCTTGAAAAATTATTCAAAAAGGGTACTTTTACTGTTCGAACAAAAGACACAAGCATTCCTTTTTTATGAGCTCTCTTTTTCAAAAAATTGTCACCAATTCCCTGAAAAGGAAATATAAAAACAGGGAAGAGAAGCTCACCGATACCATCATTACCAAAGGTGTGAACGATTCAAAAGTCACCTTAAAGCACCTGTTCCGAGATTCCTTTTTTATTTTGTTAGGTGTAGTCTCGGCTGCATTTGGTTTGAAAGGTTTTTTATTGCCAAATGGTTTCATTGATGGGGGAGTGACGGGGATATCTTTGTTAACCGAAAAACTCACAGACGTTCCTTTGCCGATTTTAATTTTAGTCATCAACTTGCCATTTCTAGTATTGGGCTTTTCAACAGTAGGGAAGCAATTCGTGATAAGGAGCGTAGTAGCGATCATGTTGTTATCGATAGCTGTGCATATATTGTATTTTCCTGTAATAACTGACGACAAGTTACTGATAGCCGCTTTTGGTGGTTTTTTCCTTGGTTTGGGAATTGGTTTGGTGGTGCGTGGCGGTGCTGTAATTGATGGGACGGAAGTGCTTGCAATATTCATCAGTAAAAAAACCAGCATGACCATTGGTGATGTTATTTTGGTGTTTAACGTAGTGATTTTTGGATTTGGAGCTTATGTGCTGTCCATTGAAATTGCTTTGTACGCGATGTTAACGTACATGGTGGCTTCAAAAACGGTAGATTTTATCATTGACGGGATCGAAGAATATTTAGGAGTGACCATAATTTCACAGTACAGCGAAGAAGTCAGGCTTGCAATCATTGAAAATTTAGGAAGAGGCTGTACAATGTATACCGGTAAAAATGGGTACGCACCAAAAGGAGCTGAATTGAAGGACCTGGACATTGTATATACAGTTATCACAAGGTTAGAGTTGGCAAAACTGCATACTGAGCTAGACAAGGTTGATCCTGAGGCATTTGTAATCATGAACAGCATCAAAGACGCCAAAGGAGGGATGATCAAAAAAAGACCCTTTAAAGACTAGTTTTTAATGATTATTCGTAATTTAACGTCGGTTAATTTAATTATGGTGTAACTATTTGACTTTTATCTTGTTTAAGATTTGACCTAATAAAATTATAGAACTAAGCAACATTGACAACATGAAAAAACTACTCTCTTTTTTAGCAGTATTTATGCTTTTTACGGCAGTGTCCAATGGGCAGACTTGCTCTCCGAATTCAAATCCGGACGAAAATTATAAATGGGCTACTCATTCCAAGTGGTATTATGGAAAAAGCAATTTACTTGATTTTGGTGCCTCTGGAACTGGCGCAGGGACAAGGGTTGATTTAACAGGTCCAGTTGGCTGGTATCAGTCGTACGAGTCAGTTGCCTCGGCTTGTGATAATTCAGGAAATTTAGTTTTAGCTACCAATGGGGTGGAATTATGGGATGGAACAGGAGCAGCAATAGCTGTACCTGGAGGCAGGTTGCTTACAGGAGCTGAAATACCTACTGGTGATGCAGGTAGTGCGGTACATGGTGTAATGATTGTGAAACATCCATTGGATGTAGATAATTATTACATTTTCACTGGAGATGATGCAATATCTGGTCAGACTTCTGCTACAAAAGCTGTGGCAGCAACGTATGGTTTTAATTATTACATATACAATGCAGTGTCCAATTCTATTACAGCTGGACCTATCAGGTTAGGGAATTTCAGAAGTACAGAACAAATTGCAGCCACTTGGCATGCAAACAAAGTGGATGTATGGATTGTAACTCATGAGTCGCTTGCTTTGGGGGCGTCAAAGCCGGCATCTAACAACACATATAATGCGTACCTGTTAAAATGTTCAGGTTTGGTAACCGCACCTGTACCCTCCAGCTTAGGATTTGAAGTTACTGTTGGTGCAGATTGGCAAGGTTACCCTGACAGAAGTAACGAAAGAGCATCTTTGAAGTTTTCATGGGATGGTACTAAAGCTGCTGCTACTCATCATAGAGGAAACGGTGACGTGAGTGCTGTGACAGATTGTATTGGGACCATGGACTTTGATAATGCGACAGGTCTTTTTTCTGCTTGGAATGGGATTAATGTAAATGATGTTCCACATTCCAACCCTTATTGTTGTGAATTTTCTCCTTCGGCAAATAGATTATTTGTTTCTTTTCAGTCGGATCCTTGGAGCGTACCAACCTCTGACGGTAGGGTAGAGTATTTTCCTGTTGCGGGAGGAGCACCAACTCTTGTTGGGTCTTTAAATAGTACGACAGATGTAGGTTTTCTTAAGCTTGGAGGAGATGGTGCTATTTATGGCGCTAACTTTCAATTGTCACCTTGGGCAAGAAGAGATGCATTAATTAAAATTAGTAACCCAGATGGTGGCGCGACATGGGCTGAGACTGGAGTGGCATCAGGAGCCGCAGCTGTTTCTTATGGTTTACCCAGTATGTTTATACCTCCTCGTGATTGGTTAAAAATTGTGGTCCCGCCGGCACTTACTGAATGTGATTTGCCTTACAATTTTTCAACAAATTGGGTGTGTAGGGCGACTGATGCGGAAAACACTCTGTTATACGAACCCGCTTATGCTGTATTAAGTGGGCCAGCTGGTGGATCCATTAATGCTATAACAGGTGTATTTGACGCCACAGCACCGGGAACTTATGAAATTACTTTTACCATTTGTACAATTGCCGATACATTAGAATTTGTAGTTGGTACATGTGGCTGTACTGCTGAAGTAAAACCAGGACCACTTGAGTTTTGTGCTGGAGAAAGTGTGATGTTAGATTCTTTGTTAGTTAGTTCTAGTGGACCCGGAACATGGGATATAGACTCTGTTCCAGCTTCCATTCCAGGGACAAATTTAGCGACCATCGATCACGGCTTAACAGACACGATGTTTGTCACTACAATTAGTACACGGCCCGGTACTTACAAGTTAATGTATACGGTAACAGGTGGTGGATGTGAGGATTCAATATACATAACTGTAAATCCTATTCCAGTGCCAAGCATTGGTTCAATAGGTCCTTTTTGTAAGAGTGATGCTGCTGTGGTAATGACAGGGTCTCCTCAAAATGGAGCGGATACTACTGGGACATGGTTAATTGATGGTGCAGCAAGTGTATCAGCAAGTTTTGATCCTTCGTTATTAGCGGTAGGCAATCACACTGTACGCTATACTGCTACAGTGGATAATTGCACCGATTTCATTGATTCCGTTTTTGTAATTAATGCCTTGCCAGTTGCCATAGTAAATCACGATACAATTTGTACGGGTGTTGGTATGGGTACTTTTACAGCTACAGCTGATTCTGCGATTGCAAGTTACCTGTGGAGTAATAATGCTTCAGGAGTAATTTCCACAGCCACTGGAACAACAGCAGGAAACTATACTGTTCAAATAACAGATAGCCATGGATGTATCGATGATACAACAGGTATTTTAATTGTAAACGTTTTACCAGCTATTACGGTTAACGACAGCACTGTTTGTGCAGGAACTTCAGCTAAATTTACAGCCGTATCGGATTCGGCTGTTACAGGTCCAGGTTCAGGTTACGTTTGGAGTGATAAAGGAACAGGAACTGTATCTACTACTGATGGAACTATTGCAGGGGATTATATTGTAACTGTAACTGATCTTCACGGTTGTATTGGGACTGCAACAGGAGTGTTGACTGTTAATCCGTTAAAGGATGCTACTATAACAACCTCCACAGGGAATGATACTTTGGTATTGTGTGCTTTAGACCCTGTTGATCCAACTGTGAGTGTTGCCGAAGGTGGAGGTACATGGGATAATGTCAACGTCACTTTAGTAGG
>JBLIAZ010000074.1:0-11196 GCA_047631875.1 Saprospiraceae bacterium | reverse complement strand
GGTAACGACGACGCTGAGGATTTAAAGTTGAAACAGCAATTATCGAATAATCCAAAAGAACGCAGCGAGAATATCATGATTGTAGACTTGGTTCGCAACGATTTATCTCAAGTAGCCCAAGATGGATCAGTGGTGGTGGATGAACTCTGTGGGGTATATACTTTTCCTCACGTACATCAATTAATTTCAACGGTTAGTTGTGAAGTGAAAGAAGGTTTGTCATCCACGGATTTAATTCAAAAATGCTTTCCTATGGGTAGTATGACAGGAGCTCCGAAAGTAAAGGCGATGGAACTGATAGAGAAGTATGAGGAAACAAAAAGAGGAATTTATTCGGGAAGTATCGGCTATTTTTCTCCAGATGGAGATTTTGATTTCAATGTGGTGATTCGCAGTATCCTTTATAATGCAAAAAAGGAGTATTTGTCGTTTTCAGTGGGTGGGGCAATTACACATCAATCCGAACCGGAGCAAGAGTATGAAGAGACCTTGTTAAAGGCAAAAGGAATGATAAAAGTACTGGGGTGAAACCGGTGTACTTGTTTGATACACTCTTTCAATTTTTTAATTCATGGTAACTTCATTGATCAATAAGTAATCATAGATACTAGGGTCAACAGGTATTATTTCTCTTGTTCTAGTGTTAATTATTACATTAAAATCATGGTCTTTGAAGAATTTACTGTGAAAAAATTGATGTAAATCAACTCCTAGAAAATCCAATTTTCCAACACAGTGTTTTGCCTCAAAGTGGTTATTTAAATTGTTTTTTTTGATCAAATAGTTAGCTGTTGAATTGAACATTGCAGAGTAACCCACACAGTTTGCTTGATTTGTAATTGTTAATTCATTGGGGTCGATTGACGTACTGTTGCTGGTGAATCGTAGTTTGTCACACGTTACAGTATTAGCAATTTTTACTAGGCTCTTCAAATCTATATTTGTGTTAGCTGATTCTGTATCAATAATTTTGAGGAGTTGCTCGTTGGTTAATTTGATTTCTGATCGTACGCCAATTTCAGTGTAGCTAATCAATAACCTGTATGTAAATCCTCTGAATATGATAAGAATCAATAATGAAAGGCCAATTATTTTAAAGATTTTCTTCATTTGTTTTTTGTCAATATTCACCCAATAATCCTACTAAAATACCTTTTATTCAATACGAAAACCATGACGATGCATGCAACTAAAGCAATGGCATCAAACGGTAAATTAACTCCGTATGCAATTTTCAATTTTCCTATTAGCATGAAGGTCGAAAAGCTGTTGACAAGCGCTACTGCTAATCCAACAATTACTGCTTTGGGTTTCTTTTTCACTGCTAATAATCCAAACCAAAGCATACTGAGTACGGATATGATTCCAAGTTGATGGTTAAAGTTAGGTTTTCGTTGTACTTCATAATGAACAGCCGATATGTCGATTCCGTTGTTGAGGATGTACAACGATGCCCAAGATAACAATAGCATCACAATGAAAATGGTGACTTCCTTCTTCGATTTTAATGTGGTTTTTGGCATTTTATTTTGCTGGCGACTTTGGTACCATTAATATTAAAAGTTCAGTATACGGTTGCAATTTGACGGCATAAAAAAAGGACGACAACCAGTAGTTGTCGTCCTTTTTTTAATTTATTGAGTTCGTTTATTCAGGAGCATTATTAGGATTCAATAAATCATAAAACTGGTTCAATTTCGGCATGATGATGATACGAGTTCTACGGTTAGTAGATCTTCCTGCTGGAGTATTGTTACTTGCTAGTGCATTGTATTGTCCACGACCTGCAGCAATTAAGTTGTTCGGGTTGATGTTGTATTTTTCTTGCAATACACGAACAACAGACAAAGACCTTTTCACACTCAAATCCCAGTTGTCATCAATGCAATCTTTTTGAACTGGTAAGCTGTCAGTATATCCTTCCACCATTACTTCAAAATCAGGTCTTGCTTCAATTATTTTAGCAATTTTCCCTAAAGTGATTTTGGCTTTTTCGTTGATTTTGTAGCTACCTGTGGTGAATAACATTTTATCAGATAGGTTAATGAAAACAACTGTTTTGTCCACTTCAATGTTAATGTCATCGTCGTCAATACCATCTTTTAATACCTTTTTTAGGTTGATTGCTAGCGCTAAGTTAATAGAATCTGTTTTTGTTCTAGCAGCTTGTAATAAACGCAAGTACTTGTCTTTTCCTTCAAGTTGTTTTAAAGTTTCCTTGATGTTGTCATTGGCTGATTTTGATAAAACAGTCAAATCTCCTACTTGTTCTACTTGCTTGTCTCTTTGCTTTTGAGCATCGTTTAATTGTTCTTTTCTAACTGCCAACAAACTCTGACAAGTACTCAATTCAGCATCTTTTTGCACCAACAGGGTTATTTTCTCTTGAATAAGTTTGTCTTTTTGTTCAATCGTTTGTTGAGCTGCTGTTAATTTCTTTTTACTTACACAAGAAGAAAGTGCGATTAAGGCAATAAATAACAAGCTGATAGATGATTTTTTTGTCATGGTAAGTGGTGCTTTTTTTTATGAAAGTACTTCTTTTTTATGACTAAAATTAAGGGCTGACACTAATTTTTTACCACCTTAATTGTTAACAAACCTGTATCGCTTTGCACAATTAAATAATACAGTCCAATGGGTAGATATTGGGTGCTGATTTGGAATTTATTCGCTTTATTACTTAGATTTCTCATTGTTTCAATTTTTCCTAAAGTATTGTACAGGTAATATTTTTGTGCCACAGTGCCAGTCTTTAAATGCACTTTAAAATTATTACTGAATGGATTAGGTGTGACCGTTACTTGCTTATCTGAATGTTCATTGGTTGAAACAGGGCATAATGGATTAGCTTGAAAAAAACTCCACATTTTGTCGTTGGCACTGACCATATTTGATACATCATTTCCTGTTGCTGTTTTTTGACCACCATGCCAACTGTGACCACCGTCATGAGTTAAATACAATTCTAGCTTGTTGTCACATTGGCACGAAGACCAGACGACGTGCAATAAATCACTGTCGTTTTGAACTGTGTCAACGACAGTACAGCTGTTTTTTGATTTCCAAACGTTCAGTACAGAGTCAATAGGAGGGTTGTAGTGATTAGAAGGTCCAGATCCAATTCCACCTAAATAAGGAACAGAACCATCCAAATAAGAATGGAAATGAATGACTGGTACTTGTCTTGTAGGTAAACAATTTTGCACATTCATTGTTCCAGACACTGAAGCAATTGCAGCAAAACGAGTACTTAGTTCACAGGCTAAACGGTAACTCATGAATGCTCCATTTGACATTCCTGAAGCGTAAATTTTATCAGTGTCAATGTTGTATTTGTTAATGATGGTATCCAATAAATTATTGATGAAACCTACGTCGTCAATGTTGTTGGTCTGAGCATAGCCACAGCACCCGTCTGCATTCCATGTCCTGATTCCTAGTCCACTTTTTACACCGTCAGGATACACTACAATAAAACCTTCTTGATCAGCTTTTATACTTAACTGGGATTGTGTTTCAATTTGTGTTCCGGAACCAAATCCTCCGTGCATAACAATGATTACTGGAGTTGGTGTGCTCGATGAATAGGTAGAGGGCACGTGTACCCGGTAATATCTTGTGAGTCCGTCCCATGTCAAGGTGTAGTCCTGGCCGTAGGAAACCATAAAAGATAAAAGAAATAGCACTATGCTAGTGATGACAAGAAGGTTCCGTTTCATTCTTGTTTATTAAATAACAGCTTATTTTACCAATTTAATGTCCTTGTAAAACTCATCACCACTGATAACTAAGTGATAAACTCCATGGCTTAAACCATGTGTTTCTAGCATATAGTTACCCTGGTCTGCTATGTTTCCAATGAACTTTGAAACTGAAAGTTTGCCTTGGTTGTCATACAAGTTGATAAGCATGTTTTCCATGTTGTTAGCATTGCCAAACTTGATGTTGATGTAATCGTTAAAGGGATTTGGATATATTGCGACCTCGGTGTCATTTAACTTGAAGGTAGAAACCGTTGGGTTAACATCCATTGTTACCCATGCTACTGCCGAACATCCATTTGTAAGATCCGTAAAGGTATAATCAACCTTATGAAGTCCATCTCCAGAAGCCGTGGTATTGAATATGTTTCCAGTAACTCCTGGCCCTGAATATACACCTCCTTGTGGGTTACCAAAAGTCAATACTACATCGCCTGCGCTCGAATTCCTTTCAGTTTCAAAACTACTGTTGTACCACACGATAGGGTTTGGATGGAAGGAAATGTTAATGGTGTCTTTGTCTGTGCAATTTGTTCCTACAGTTACTATGTATTCCCCGGCAGTGTATGTTGGGACTGTTTGTGTAGTTAGCCCGTTGTTCCATAAATAAGAAGACCCAATTCCAGCATCCAACATGTAGTTACTGCTTTTACAAACAAGGGTGTCTGCTCCGAAATTGATGTTGGGTGTAGGCTCAATGTTAAGTACTACAGTATCTGATATGCTGCAAATTTCATTGTCTTTGACTTCAACAAAATAAGTACCAGCTGAGCTAATTGCAATTGTTTGCCCTGTACTCCCTGTACTCCACAAGTATGAAAAACCAGGATTTCCTGCATCTAAAGTTCCTGTGTAGGTGTCACAAGCATTGATGTCAGCACCTATGTTTACTGTTGTCAAGGTAGACACTGAAAGTAATACACTGTCGCGAGTGGAACAATTAGAAAAATTAGTCACTTTCACCCAGTGGGTTCCGGAGTTGGTAAAACTCTCCATTTGACTAGTCGTATCAGAGGACCACAAGAAGTTTAATCCCGCATTTCCAGCGTCAAAAGTAACACTTGATCCATTACAAGCAATGGTGTCATTACCCAAAGAAACTACGGGCTTACTGGCTGTAAAAACTTGAATGGTATCTTTTCCTGTACAACTTATTCCATTGGTCACAGTCACTATGTATTGCCCTGCAACTTTGACGTAAATTTGTTGTGAAGTTTCTGTGGTATTCCATAAATAATTTTCTCCCGGATTCAGAGCGTCAAGTAGCAATGAGTCACCTAGGCATATGGTTGTGTCATTCCCTAACGAAACAGGTAAAGTTGCGGGGTCAGTTAAACTGATGTTTTTTATCGTGGAAAATTGTCCTATAGAATCTGTTACAATGCATTGGTAAAGTCCAGCACACAAGCTTGTTGCGGTTGCAGTAGTTTGCGCAGAAGGATCATTCCATAGGTAGGTGTAGCTACCAACTCCACCAGATGGTGCAATTGTTATTGAGCCATCGCAAATACCGTTACAAGTAGGATCAGTGGTGTTTGTTATGCTTACATCAATGATCCGTATTTCTCGGTATGCTGTGTCGGCTTCAAGGGCTGAATTTTGAATGTCAATTAAATTATCCCCCACTAGAAGAGCGAAGGTGAAAAACATGGAATCTCCAGCTGCAAGAGTATAAGGGCCATTCCCAATTAAGTGAGAGGCATCAGTGATGTCAGAGGTGGCTCGACTATTTCCTCCTGTCAAATGATTAAATTGTTCAGTTTCATCATAGCCATCATAAATACTTGAACTTCCATTTGAACCATCATTGTTGTAAGCGTAATGCTGTAATGTAGCATTATCCATCAAATGGATTCCTCCGAAAACTCCTCCGATCTCATTTACGTATGCAGTATTGGTAGTAGCATCGTAATTAGCTTGATTATTACTGTACACTCCAATGTCCCAATCGGCATAAACACCAAGGTGTAAATTTGTATAAGCTGCTGCGCTGTTATTGAAGATTTGACACTCGACTAACACAAATTTTTCGCGTTTTATTTCTGTCCAGGCAAGTGTTTTTTGCTCTATTGAGATGTCTAAGCTACTAGCTGCAGGTTGGTCATTGTAATGCGTATAAACATCAAAGTCTGATTCAGCTCCAGGAATGGGATTAATAAGAGCACTTTGTGTGTCAAAATCACTGTCAAGTACATAAGACACTTGGCTTGCATTGTCAGTAATCATAAGTCCCATTTGATACAAAATTGAACCAGATCCATTATAAGTTACACCAAGTCCTTCGTTTTGAACTTTGTTGTACCCTAACTTTCCACTCGCTCCTACTGAGGTTCCTAGTTTATTAATGTTGACATCAATGTAATCAATGTTGAATACCTGTTCTGTGTATCGTTTTGTATTGTAGGTTCCGTCAGTCATTGTGAAAATGAATTCCACCACTTCGCCATAGGGCATTCCAGGGAGAACTACTAATTGAAATGGTGCTGGAGAGATGTCCGCATTTCCTAAAGAAGGAATGGCACCTACATTTATAATCGGATTTAATATGTTGATGTACGGAGAAGTTGTTGAGATGCTCACAGTCGTACCAGCTGATGATGCGTCTAGAAAGTTTAAAATAATTCCCGTAGCATTTACCGTATCTCCGACAGCTAATTTGTTTTGGTTATTTCCCGGAAAACTAAAACTATACATGTATAGTCCTGGGAACCCTGACTCAGTGACACTTCTTTCCATGTTTAATCTTCCTTCTCCCAGTTTTCCTGTATAAGGAGCATTCCCAGGAACAAATTCTAAACTGTCAGCGGTCGCTTTCAAAAGCTCGCCAATTTGCATTCCTGTGTATGTTTTATTGTTGCTCCAAGCCACTGCTGCTCCACCCGAAACTATTGGTGCGGAAAACGACGTTCCTGCTCTTCCCGCAATGGTTCCTCCATTAGCAATGGTAGTTAAGGTATAAATGTTGTGTCCCGGAGCTGAAATATCAACATGTTCATTGAAGTTTGATCCTTTTGTAGTCAAGTAATTCCATTTAGTGTCTGAGACGTTGGTGGCAGCAACGGACAACGCCCAGTCAAAACAAGCTGGGTAAAAGAAACCTTCATTGTTGTCATTCCCTGCAGCGCAAACAACCAAACAATTGTTGTTAATTGCGGCATAAGTAACTACATCTTGGCCATATTGACTCCAGGAGTTGGCAGAACCCCAAGAGCAATTAATGATGTTTGCACCGTGATCGGCAGCATATATTATGGCAGTGTAGCTTCCCGTTAAAAAGCCTGACCCATTGGTGATTTTTATAGGTAGAATTTTTGATTTGTATCCTACTCCTGCTACTTGTAATCCATTGTTAGTTGATGCCGAGGCGGTCCCAGCAACAGCATGACCATGTTTGCTGATAGCAGGATCGACAGAAGGATCATTGTTGTTTTCTCCCGTATTCCATCCGTAAAAGTTGTCTGTGAATCCATCACCATCATCATCTATACCGTTTATCGGATCGGCATAATTGTATTTGATGTTTCCAGAAATGTCACCGTGAGCTAGCTCAATACCAGTGTCTGTAATTCCAATGACAATGTTGGTGTCTCCCTGTGCAATATCCCAAGCTGCGTAAGCTTTGATGTTTGTAAAGTGATACTGAGAAACAATTTCAGGATCATCTGGATTAAATAATACTTGATGTAAGAAAAATGGTTCAGCGTATTCAAAAAAACCGGAGGTCATCATTTTTGAACCAACCACTTTTGGGTCTTCAGTACTTGTGTATTTGAACTTGTATATTAAACTTAAATCCGCAAGTTTAATACCCATCTCATTGTGGGTTTTTACCGGTGCTTTGTGATTTGGGTGTTGTTTACTTATTGATTCAACTCCAATAGAGGTGAGAAGTTTTTGAATTTCAGGATGCGTGATTGAGGTAGCAGTGCAATAACTTGCGTAGTCAGATTTTACTTTTAAAATGACAGTGCTTGGCAGGTACTTTGGAGTGTCAACATCAATGTTTCCATAAGTGGATATTGAAAAACAAAAGAGTATAAATAGTAATGTAGCCCGCATAATATATTGTTCTTACTTATAATTACGTTAAAAGTAGGAAATGGTTGCTTTTTCAAGCACTTAATTACATCTTTATGTACGATGGAAGCTCATTTAGCTCTGTAATTTTTTTTTCATCGTAATTAATCATGAAAAACTTATGACTTATTCCGTTGCTTAACACCAAGTATTTTGAGAAATAATTTTTGTTGTAAATAAGGATTTGGTCCAATGTTTTTTGACTTATTGCCACTGCACTTCTTTTACATTCGATAATCAAAATTACTTTGCTGTCTTTGTAAACGAGGACATCGGAACGTTTTTTTCTAGTATTTATATTTATTCCTACTTCAGTAGCAATTAATTGATTCGGAGTACCAAGTTCCTGTGTTAAAAAACTAATCCAATGCTGGCGAACCCATTCTTCGGGAGTTAATTGTAACCATTTCTTCCGAATTTCGTCAAATATAAGAGTAAGGTCATCTTTCGTTTTTTTTAAACGAAATTGAAATTTGGGAAAGTTTAGTCTTTGCATGAACCTCAAAGGTATACCTTAGCGAGGCAACATACAAAATAGGCAGATAACTAATTAACGTACGACATGAAATCAAAAAAAGACATAGTAGAAAATTGGTTACCTCGTTATACAGGAATGGAACTAAAAGATTTTGGTGAATATATTTTACTGACAAACTTTAAAGGTTACATGACCATGTTTTGTGAAATTACTGGAGCGGAGATAAAAGACAAGACCAAAGGAATGCCAGCAGTAACACATGATGGTATTACCATGATTAATTTTGGGATGGGAAGTGCAAATGCTGCTACAATAATGGATTTACTTTCGGCAGTTAAGCCAAAGGCACTGTTGTTTTTAGGGAAATGCGGTGGGTTGAAAAAGAAAAATAAATTAGGTGATTTTGTACTGCCTATAGCTGCCATTAGGGGGGAAGGAGCATCGGATGATTATTTCCCTCCAGAAGTTCCTGCATTGCCAGCTTTTAGTTTACAAAGAGCAGTGTCGTCAATTATTCGGTCAGCTAACAAAGATTATTGGACAGGTACAGTTTATACGACAAATAGAAGGGTTTGGGAACATGACTTGGAGTTCAAAGAGTACCTTAGAGAAATTCGGTGCATGGCCATTGACATGGAAACTGCTACTATTTTTGCTACAGGATTTTACAACGAAATTCCTTCGGGAGCTTTATTATTGGTAAGCGATCAGCCCATGACTCCAGAGGGAGTTAAAACAGCGGACAGTGATAAAAAAGTTTCTTCAAGCTTTGCCAAAGATCACATTGAAATAGGAATTTTGGCTTTAAAGGAGTTGCAGGGTAATGGATTAGCGGTGAAGCATTTGAAGTTTTATTAAGGTTTACTTTGAACATAAATACTAAGAATTCGGTGATAGCTTTTGCAGTATGTTGTTTAAAAACAAAAAAAGGAACTCTGGCTTAGGATTCCTTTTTTTGTGCGGTGAGAATTTATTCACCATCATGCTGAAGGCAAACTATTTTCCGTTTACCATTGTTTTCCCAAGGGCTAAAAAATCAGTGGCATTTAAATAGCCGACTTTCTTTTTTATGACTTCACCTTTTCCGTTAATGAACAGAAGAGTTGGGTACGCCCTGATAGCAAGTTTTTTTGATAAATTTTTTCCTTCCCCTCGTTCCATGTCCATTTCCACGTTAATGAAATTGTCATTAAAAAACTTTGCTACTGCTGGCTCGGTGAACGTTCTTTTTTTCATCAGTTTACACGGACGACACCATACCGCATGAGCGTCAAGAAAAACTAATTTGTTTTCTTTTCGGGCTTGTGCTAATGCAGAAGCCCAAGTTCCTTCAAAAAATTGGATACCGGGTTTGGTTTCTTTAGTTGATTTATGAGAGCTAGTTCCAGAGCTCAGTAAAATGAACGTGATAAATAATGATGATAATAAAATGGATTTTTTCATGGTATAAGATATATTAATAATAGGTTTAAGCTTGTTCATATATGATGCCAAAGACACCAACGTTAAATTATATTTTTTATTTCTGATTTTGGTGCAGAGTCAGTTTAATTTTAATTTTATTTTGAATTACATTTACTTCAGCACAATGGCTTAAATACGTCAATTCAAAATTTTGAGTTAAATCAAACTGTTGTTTCGTTTTGAAAAGGCCTTTGCATTCTTCAGTTCCATTGGGCGAAAAACGAGTAATGTTAAAATCCAATAGCTCTTGTTCAATGTAAAACCACGACCCTGCACCTTCACCACTTAACCATGCTGCTGAGCGAGGAATGGCTTTGTGTTTTTCAGGAGCGTTTAGTGTTCCTTTCATGTTAAAGTCATCCAGGCTCATTGTTGTGCCGGGGTTAAGACAACTTCAGAGCTGATATTATTCTGCTCTATTTTTTCAAGTTTAATTCGTTCCCCGATGGCCTTAATGTTCCACATCGGGGTGGAGCTAATCGTTAATTTTAAAATAAACCGCTTTAATAAGCTTGGTTTTCCAGCTAGTAAAGCACTGTTTACAAACCTTGAGCAATTCGTTCCTTTCAAGTCAAAAGGTCCATAAGGCAATGGGCAGGATTCTTGTAATTCCAAAACTTTTTGCTGCGCACTTTTAAAATTTATGCTTGTCTGACCTGCGATTAACACGCCATCTCCATGGCAACTTTCATTGTGATTTAGCTCGTTTAGGATTTCCAATAAGTTAGTCACTTTTTCATTTTTTATTTTAGCAATAGTATTAATTTTTAACTCATGATCGGTTACTGCTGAGCGTACTCTGCCATGTTGGAATGGTGCATGGTACCTTCCGAAATCATAATAGTGCGCTTCTTGCTTCTTGTGGGAGATTAATACCAAAGCAGCATGACCAACTTTGTAGTATCCATTTTTATTGAACCCTAAAAGTGCGTTTAAATTGTCATACCAGGATCCAGGTTGTTTGCAAAAGGTTTCTGGCCAGGCAATGGCTATAGCAGTTCCAATTTGATTATTCATGACAGAGGATGTTGTTGAAAGTGACACGATCAATCGATTCATTTATTAAGTCGTGGTATTCCATGATTCCTTTGTTGTCAAGGTTTTTTACTTGAGTAATGCTAACCGTCCTCAAATCACCTTTGAATTGTGAGTTAACATCTTCGGATGGTATGTTGCCGTGCCTTGTGCAGTGAAACTTTAAAATATTTTTTTGATTGTCACCTGCATGTTTTTTAACCCAATTCGTAAACCAAATTTCTTTTTTATGAGTCACATTACTTGGGTATAAAGTGGCTGAAGACCATAAATGATTTTTTGTCGCGTCTAAATATTTTACGTGTTTTTTAACACCGTCCCATTTAAGTTCGTTGAGTGCATCATTTTTTACAATAATTAAAGTGAAGGGTTCCACGT
>JBLIAZ010000073.1:0-11201 GCA_047631875.1 Saprospiraceae bacterium | reverse complement strand
TTTCTTTTCATCAATAGCAGTTTGGACCATTCCAATGAAGTTTTGCAATGGAACTCGATGCACAAAAGCAGCTATTCTGATTGTAATTACTTTGGTTAAGATTTTTCTAAATCCTAATCCACCGACTCGTTTTACTCCAAAAATTTCCATTATTTCTGCGATATCTCCATGTTCTTTTAGAATTTGAGAGACAAAAGTATTTGCCGTGATTTTCATAATTGTATGTTTTTATTGGTTTACTTCGTAAAGATAAACCGTTGACTATAGTCTATAGTCAAATATAATTGCACTTATTTTATGAAAATTGGAATTTTATCAGATAAAACAGGAGTTTCAAAGGATACTATTAGATTATATGACAAGATGGGAATCCTTGGGAATGTGACTCAACCACACGAATACAATAATTATCGGGAGTACGGTGAAGAGAATGTACACAGGATACTATTGGTGAAACAAATGAAAACAATTGGTCTTACTCTAAAGGAATGTTCATCAATGATTAATGCTTTGGTTGATGGTGAACTAAGTCCAGAGGAAAGAGTAGTCTTTATTCAGAATAAGGTTGCGGAGGTGCAGCAGAAAATAAAGCAGTTAAAACAGATTAAATCATTTCTTCAAGAGCATCTTGACAATGAGTGTGCATTTAATTCTGATTCTTTTTTAGCGAAACTTAGATGACTAGGCATCAATCAAAGTGGATAGTGGTGGACTAAAAACCCACCACCTGACCCCACCACAAGGCACAAAAAAAAGGAGCTACTTTCGTAACTCCTTCATTATTATGTGACTCTGGAAAGATTCGAACTTTCAACCTCTTGATTCGTAGTCAGGCATGGTAATATTGGTTCGAATTACGGAAAGTCCCGTGCAGCAGGGCATGTATAGGCTTTAAGTGTATTGATAGGGTATGAGTGATACCTGCATATACCTGCATATAGGTGCATATACCTGCATAAACCCACCACAAAAACCCACCACCTCTTGTCGGAACCCACCATCTATTTTGTAAGTATCTTATTTGAATAATTCGTAGTTTTATATAGCTTATATAGCTTATGTAGTAGTGTTATGACACAATTATTCTTTCGAACTTTTATTTTAGTTTTCATCTTCGGTTGTACTAACCCAATTGTGCAATTGGAAAATGATTTACTTCTTGAAATAGAGTCAGAAAATTGAATTATTCAGATTGTTTTGAATGACAGTTTATCCATGCAACAAGACCGTGAGGAATTAGAAAAAAATATCTGACATTAGTCTAAAGTACTTCTCCAAAAATAATAAATAAAATAAGAAAGGTTAGGTGCTTTCTATAATTGCCTGTGAAGCCTAATTTTATTACTATTGTGCAAAATGAAATAACATGAATAAAATAATAGTTTTTATTGCCTTCTTTGCTTTTGGAGTTAACGCATTCGGACAAGTTGTTGTTGAAGCAGGTGTGACATACAAAATATATGGTGATTCCACAGTAAGAATAGGAACTCATACAGGGTTCGTTGGAGATGCCGTTATTGCAAGCACGATAACCTACAATGGGTTCGATTACCCCGTTACCCATTTCGAAGACTATGCGTTTCAAAACTGTCCTGACTTAGCCTCTGTTACTATTCCCAGTTCAGTTACTTTCATAGGCAGCTCAGCATTTGAAGGATGCACTGGATTGACCTCCGTAATCATACCAAATTCTGTCACATATATTGGCGCTGCAGCGTTTTTGGATTGTGGCTATTTGACATCTGTCATTATTGGTAATTCGGTGTGGTACATAGGTGATGCGGCGTTTGCAAGTTGTTGGAGCTTACCATCTATTATTATACCAAATTCTGTTACGTGGATAGCAAGTGGAGCTTTTGCATGGTCGGGTTTAACTTCCGTGATACTAGGTGAATCAATCACAGAAATATGGAATTCAACATTTACTTATTGTACATCATTAGAAACTGTTACGATGTCAAATTCTGTTAAATCAATAAAAGATAATGCTTTTCACGGATGTTCTGCTTTGACTAACATTAATATTTCTAATGCGACTACAAGTATAGGTACCGAGGCATTTCGAGGATGTTCGAACTTAAAGTCATTAGTGATGCCTAATTCAATCTCAACGATTAACACTTATTCATTTTATGGTTGCTCAAGTTTGGATTCCTTAGTAATTCCATCTTCGGTAAATAGAATTGAAGCATATGCATTTGGGGAATGTAGTGCTTTGAAGTCAGTTATCATTCCCAATTCAGTAAGTGAAACTGATATCGGAATTTTTTCAGGATGTAGTGCTTTAACATCTATTGTTATTCCTAATTCACTTCCATATATTAATAACCAAACATTTGAAAATTGTAGCGCTTTAACTTCTGTTGAATTGCCAACTTCAGTTAAAGTAATAGGATGGACGGCCTTTTTTGGGTGTAGTGCCTTAGATTCAATAATTTTACCAACATCAGTGACTGAAATTAGAAACTGGGCTTTTAAGGGATGTACTTCATTAACATCTCTTGACATACCTAATTCGGTAACTTATATTGGACCTTCAGCATTTGAGAATTGTACAGGAATTTCTAGTTTGACCATCGGTAATTCTGTTTCACGGATTGAAGAAAGAGCTTTTTATAATTGCAGTGGATTGAGCAGTATTATTTCCTATAACCCCACGCCAGCATACATTGAACCAGCTCAAAATGTTTTTTATGGTGTCGACAAGCAAATTCCTTTGTGTGTTCCGAGTCAAAGTGTTAGTTTGTATCAAGTGGCTGATGAATGGAAGTTATTCAATCCCAAAGGGATTATACCAACAAGCACAACTGAAATTAACGTTGAAAATAATGTAGAAATGTATCCGAACCCTACATCAACGACAGTTAATGTGACTAGTTTTCCTGATGTCAACCCTTATTTTATTAACGTGTTTAAGAACACAGGTCAAGTACAGTACTCAAATATTGTAACTCAACATACTGAAACAATTGATGTGTCCTCATGGGCAAAAGGAATATATACTGTTCAATTAGTGGACAGTTACTCCAATTTTTTGAGCACAAAGAAATTGGCTGTTCAGTAGCAATCCTTTTATATCAGCACCTTTGATGGTGGCCTAAAAAACCCACCACCTGACCCCACCACAAGGCACAAAAAAAAGGAGCTACTTTCGTAACTCCTTCATTATTAAGTGACTCTGGAAAGATTCGAACTTTCAACCTCTTGATTCGTAGTCAAGTGCACTATCCAGTTATGCTACAGGGCCATTTTGAGGTAAATTTAAGGATTTATTCCCAAAGTTAGGGCGATGGGTAGAAAAAAGGATGATCATCACGTGCGTAGTGGTTTAATTGAATTATCGGTAAGGTTTTCTCTATGTGTATAATGAGTAATGATGATAGGAATAGGATTATCTTTGCAAGCTAATGAACAACTGAGGAGGCACAACGAACAAGTGAACACCGGTGAGAATTAATTAACTGTGAACAAACAACTCATACCTGCATATTTATTGACTTTTGTCAACGTATTGGGCTTCAGTATCTTGATGCCTGTGTTGCCTTTTGTGATTGATGATTACGGGGCGCCAGAGTGGGTTTATGGTTTGATGCTTGCCTTGTATTCGGCTTTTCAATTCATAGGATCCCCGATATTAGGTTCCATGTCTGATCGGAAAGGTAGGAAGCCTATTTTAATGATCAGCCAAGCGGGAACTTTGTTAAGTTGGGTAATCTTTTTTATTGCTTTGTACGTTCCCAACGTACCCTTATTAGGTTTTGCAATCCCTCTTTGGATAGTGGCCTTTTCAAGGATTCTTGATGGGATAACTGGAGGGAATATTTCTGTTACAAATGCCTACGTAGCAGACATTACCACAAAAAAAGAAAAATCATATGTGTTTGGCTATTTAGGAGGGATTGTTGGGATTGGTTTGATAATAGGTCCTGGAATTGGAGGGTTGACAGCGTCATCTCCTATGGGTTATTCTGCCACACTATTGGCTGCGATGGTCATTTCTGCACTGGCTTTGATAAGCATGTTCATTTGGCTGAAGGAGTCTCATCCCAAGGACAAACGCACGGTTTCGAAACCCAAACCTTTTATACATAATTTTTTGATTTTGCGTCAAATCCGAGAGTTGAATGCTTCGCCAATCATCAACCTCTTGTTTGTACTTAAATTGTTGTTTTCCATTATGTCTGCTTGTTATATGGCTACAATTGTGCTGTATATCATTGACTTGTTTGGTTTTAATCCAAAGGAAATTGGGGTTTTCATGTTGGTTGTTGGTTTGTTTTTAGGGATTAACCAAGCTGTAGTTTCTAAATGGTTCATTAAGCGATTGGGTGTTTTTAAAACCTTAGTAGTTGGTTTGGCGTTGTCATCAGTAGGTGCTGTAGCAATTACATTGACCACCGAATTGTACTTGTACCTTGCGTATTATTATGTTTTGAATTTAGGTTTTTCACTGTGTTATCCTACGTTTACTGCCTTGGTTTCAATTCATGCAGACCCTAAAAAACAAGGTGAAGTAATGGGTATTTATGAATCGATTAACTCATTTGCCATGACTACTTTTCCAATCTTGGCGGCAGCAACCTATGGTTGGTTCGGCAGTAAAATTTATTACTTCATGGCTCTGCTTCCTTTCTTGGCTTTGCTTGCAGCGTTGAAAGAGAGGAAACGTTTCGGTATTTAACATATTTGAATTTAAGGACTGCCCTGTGTTGATGTGTGCTATTTTGTCAAACTAAAGGGATGTGAAATTGTGAAGGATTTTGTATTTTAGGTTCAGAAATGCAGCCGACATTGAAAACAGTCTCTTTTTTTATAGCAGTCTTATTGATTGTAAATCAGTCTGTTGCTTCCGATTGGGGTTTTAAGGACGTAGGAGAAGGCATTAAACCTGCAGTTGCGGTTGATTCCAACAATGTCCCACATGTCTCTTTTGTAATTGAATCTGGAACAGGAGGAGTTTTTCACGCAAAACTCGACAAGTCTTTTGGTGTGTTTAGAATTGATACTGTTAGTCAGGGGTACTTTTACGGCCCTGCAGACATTGAAATTGATAACATGAGTAATCCACATGTAAGTTATCATGATCACGCATTAAATGGTGGTGATTTAGCTCATTTGGCGTACAATGGTAGTTCGTGGGATGTTTTGCCAGTTTTCAGTTCTGGACATGATGGATGGGATAGTGAAATTGCTTTTGATAGTAAAAACTACACCCACATTGTTTCGATTGATGCTCCAGTTGGAATGCCCGGTAGTGGTATGGAGTATGCAGTGTATGATGGGGTGCAATGGACAGTGGAACCATTGAACACAAGCATAAATATTTATTACGGTTACGGTTTGGGTTTTCAGATTGATCAAAACGACGTGCCCCATGTAAGCTACTATGATGATCAAGAAAAGCACTTGTATTATGCCAACAGGAGCACTGGTTCATGGGTGCTAAACAAGATTGATTCAATGGGGGATGCAGGAAGATATTCCACGATGGTTGTCGATGACATGAATGTGGTGCATTTATGTTATTTGAAAACTTTACCAGGTGATTCAGCAGTGATTCAGTATAATTATTTGTCTGGTGGCACTTGGACATTAACGTCTTTGGACACGGTGGTTGGTATTTCTAGTGCAGCAAGGAAGGTTATTTCTTTACAAATGAGCACTTCTGGCAAACTGCATATAGTGTATGGTACGACAGAAAAGATAGTATACTTGGAACAAATGTCCACAGGGTGGAAAAAGGAAGTCATTTATAACGCCAAAGACGACGGGGTTGTTTTGGGAGAAGGAATCAGGTTTAAGTTAGATAAATTAGACGATGCGCATGTAGTATTTTACCAAGGAGCTGCGAATGATATAGGTTGGAAAGTTAAGTATCTAAGCAATGCTGATGACATTGTGGAGTCAGGGGGGGAGAAGAATGCGACATTAAACATTCAAGTGTATCCTAACCCTTTTTACTCTTGCTTTGAAATAAAAGGGATTTCAGAAAAAAGTTTGGTGCAAATATTCAATGACCTTGGACAAAGTATTTACACCACTATGGTAAGTAATTCACAATTTTCAGTAGACTTAAGTGAAGTAGGAGGCGGTTTCTATTTTGTGAAAGTGATTGGTTTAATTTCAAATGATCAACATTACTTTAAGCTACTAAAAAAGTAATCCTGTGTAGTTTTAGTATATTTTTAAAAGTAGAGAGTTCGGCTTTTTACAATGAAATCGTATCTTTGCTATTCATATTTTGAAATCGTGGAGAAAAAATTCATAAATAAATTAATAGAGGAGCATTTAAAAGCTCCAAAATGTGCTACACCATCTGTGGTTGGTGCATGGTTTAAGAGTTTAGTGGGAGTCTTATTTCCAGGGTTTTGTGATGTGGAATATAAATCAGAGACAGAGCTGTCCGAGTCCGAATCACAATTAAAATTGGATCTATTTTCCATTTTGCAGTGCAACAAGGAAAACGACAATAAAGCGACTGGCCGTTTGGTTGATCTCTTTTTTTTAGAGTTAGAGCGAATTCATGATTTACTTCAAAAAGACATTCAAGCAATTTACGATGGTGACCCTGCAGCTAAAAGTTTTGCTGAGATCATCAGGTCGTACCCTGGATTTTATGCAATGTCAGCACATAGGGTAGCGCATCAGTTGAACAAGTTGGGTATAGCACTAGTTCCTAGAATCATTTCGGAAAACGCACACAGTCACACTGGAGTGGATATTCATCCTGGAGCAACCATTGGAGAGTATTTTTGTATTGACCATGGCACAGGAGTAGTTATTGGAGAAACTACTGTGGTTGGAAGTCATGTGAAAGTATACCAAGGGGTTACATTAGGAGCGTTGAGCGTTACTTCTCGTGAGGTGAAAGAACAAAGGCACCCAACCATATTAAATGGTGTGATAATATACGCTGGGGCAACCATTTTGGGAGGTAGGACAGTTGTTGGAAACAACAGTGTGATCGGAGGGGGGGTTTGGTTAACAAAAAGCGTAGCAGACAATTCAAAAGTATATTACAGGGCAAAAATGAGTCATCAAAACGGTGAGCCGGATACGATGACTTTTAAGCCTTAATGAAAAATAAGCATGGATATTCTTGACATCATAGGTAATACACCACTTGTTGAAATAAAACATTTAAATCCTAATCCTAAGGTTAAAATTTATTGTAAGCTTGAAGGACAAAATCCGGGAGGAAGTGTCAAGGATAGGGCGGCATATAACATGATTTCTGAAGCTTTAAAGCGAGGAGAAATTAAGGAAGGTGACAAATTGGTTGAAGCAACCAGTGGAAATACAGGTATTGCTTTAGCAATGATTGCTCAGCTTAAAGGATTGAAAATGCATTTAGTAATGCCAGACAATGCCACTCGAGAAAGAATATTGAGCATGGAAGCTTATGGTGCAAAAGTGGTTTTGACCCCTGCTGCTAAAAGTATTGAATATTCTAGGGTAGTAGCTGATGAAATGGTTGCTACTGGTGAATACATCATGTTGAACCAATTTGGCAATGACGACAACTTAAAGGCTCATTATAAAACTACCGGCTCTGAAATTTGGAAAGACACCAATGGGAAAATCACACATTTTGTTTCGGCAATGGGCACTACTGGAACTATCATGGGTGTTTCAAAGTATTTAAAGGAGCAAAATAATCAAGTTCAAATTGTAGGAACTCAGCCAACCGATGGTTCTAGAATCCCAGGAATAAGAAGGTGGTCACCCGAGTTTGTTCCTACTATTTTTGATTCCTCTCGCGTGGATCGGGTCATTGATGTTAGTCAAGATGAAGCAACAGAAACGACCAGGTTAATGGCTAAAAAAGAAGGGATTCTAGCTGGGATGAGCAGCGGAGGAGCTTTAACAGCGGCATTAAAATTAGCAGAAGAACTTGAGCAAGGGGTTATTGTTACGATCGTTTGCGATAGAGGGGACAGGTATTTAAGTTCAGATTTGTTCGGATAACAAAGTGCAATGCTAAGTTGCGGTAATTTCAACCTCTACCTTTCCTGAAGAACATCCCTAACAACTTGCTTTAAAGCCGGAATTACATCTTCTTCAAACCACGCGTTTTTCTTTAGCCAAATGTTATTTCTGGGAGAAGGGTGAGGTAAAACAAAATAATTAGGAAGGTAGTCGTAGTAATGACGAACTGTTTCGGTTAAGTTCTTTTTCATGTCACCTTTTAAGTAATACTTTTGAGCGTAGTTTCCAATAAGTATTACGTGTTGGGCTTCAGCTAGCTTTTGCATTATTTTACTGTGCCACGCTTGGGCACATTCTTTTCTAGGAGGTAAGTCACCACTTTTACCGGATCAAGCAATATTCCTTGTGGGGTAACTTTTGCAGATTTAATCTATATTTTCTTTTGCCCTCTGCGTCATTGTTCATTTTTGTCTATTCTTTCTTGAATTCGCCTATTCACTTCGTTCGGTAGCGAAATTTTTTCTTTCAAATACCGAGGAGGCACGACGAACTATTGAATTCAAGAAAGAATAGACAAAAATGAACAAATGCGGCAATCTCCTGATTTTTCAGGTTTAAAATAACACTTAATAATCTTGCTGTCAAAAGGTTTCGTGAACAACTTTTTTATGCAAAAGAGATTGCTTCGTGCCTCGCAACCGAGCAGGCACGACGAACAAGGTAATTCCAAAAAGAATAGACAAGAATGAGCAAAGACGATTATTTGAAACGTTTTACGCGATAAAACTATGACTTTTTAATCATTATTAAAAACGACACTCCCCACAAGAAATATTGCTTGATCCGTTTTGCCTGTTCCAGGGTAACAAAGCCCCATAGGGATTAATGCTATCGCAGCTGAGTCGTAAAATACTTCTGGAGAAATTCCAAGCCAATCACGCAACCTTTGACCACTTTTATCATCCCAAGGAATTCCTGTTTTGTGCACGGCTGATCCTGGTGCTTGACCAATGATCACTATTTCACTGGATTTGCTGGCGGATAAGATAGGATTACATCCAAGAGGGAGTGCTGATTCGCAAATTTTGCAGTTCCTAATTTCTTTTAATAGGTCATCCTTAGCTTACACAATAACTATTTTTTAAAGTAAAAAGGGAAGCTTTAGCTTCCCTTTTGTTAGCAGAATGTAAATATTCTTTATAATGCGCTTGCTAATATCTTTTTCAAGTCGTCCTCTAAAACTTCTTTTTGTTGATCAGCAACTGCAATAAACAAGTCATATACTTTGTTTAAATCATCCTTGGTCAATTCAACCCCGATTAACTTCGCTTTGTAAGCGACAGCAGCTCTTCCTGATCTTGCTGTTAATACAATTGCTGAAATATTATTACCTACATCAGCAGGGTTAATTATTTCGTAATTTTCTCTGTGTTTAATAACACCATCCTGATGGATTCCCGAAGAATGTGCAAATGCATTGTCACCAATGATTGCTTTATTAGCTTGAACGGGAAAGTTCATCATTTCACTAACCAATTTACTTGTTTCTGTTAAAAGCTTAGTGTTGATGTTTGTATGAACACCTAACTCTTGTTGAGACTTGATAATCATCACTGCTTCTTCCAGCGCAGTATTTCCAGCTCTTTCACCAATACCGTTCATGGTACATTCAATTTGACGTGCACCATTGATAACACCATATATCGCGTTAGCTGTGGACAAACCTAAATCGTCGTGACAATGAGTAGATAACTTTGCTTTGTGAATCCCTTTTACGTTTTCCAATAAGTACTTTATTTTTTCGCCGTATTGGTGAGGTAAACAATATCCTGTTGTGTCAGGAATGTTTAATACTGTAGCTCCATTTGCAACCGCTACTTCACATACTTGAGCTAGGTATTCATTGTCAGTTCTTCCAGCGTCCTCAGCATAAAACTCTACGTCCTCCACGAATTTTTTAGCAGTTTTCACACACATTGCTGTGCGCTCCAATACTTGCTCCTTGGACATCCTTAATTTATGTACCCTGTGTACTTCAGAAGTAGCTAGCCCTGTGTGGATACGAGCTCTTTTTGCATGTTTTAAAGCTTCTCCCGCAACTATAATGTCATTTTCTACCGCTCGTGATAAGCCGCAAATTATTGGTTCTGTCACTGCTTTAGCGATGTCAACAACTGATTGGAAATCACCAGGGCTTGAAACAGGAAACCCTGCTTCAATGACGTCTACACCTAAGGCTTCAAGTTGCCTGGCGATGACTATTTTTTCATCGGTATTTAATTTACAACCGGGAACCTGCTCTCCGTCTCGTAATGTGGTGTCAAATATGTCTACTTTCTCTGTTGTGGTGCTCATAATTTTCACATCTGTTCTTATGCAGAACCAAATCTAACCCTGAAATGTTTCGTAAAAAAGCAAAATATAAAAAGTGATACTATGTGTAACGGTAAAAAAGGCTACCTTTGTGTAAGTGTTTATATAATATTATATTGACACACAGGTGTTTAGGTCAGTTTTAAAATAACACATTACATTATGTATAACAAGAATATTGATCAATTGTTTCAGTTGATACAAAGTTTAACAAAAGGAGAAAAAAGGCAATTTAAATTGCATGCTACCCGTCATAAAGGTGGTGAAAATGCTAAGTTTTTAAAGCTGTTTGACCTGTTGAATGGCATGGATGTGTACGACGAAAAAAAAATATTGAGCAAGGAAAAAACCATTTCTTCTGATCAATTGCCCAACATTAAACAAAACTTATATAAGCAGTTGTTGCAGAGCCTGAGGACTTTACACAGTTCAACTGACATTGAACTTAAAATAAGGGAAGGGATCGATAATGCTACTATATTGTACAATAAGTGTTTGTATCAGCAAAGTTATAAGGCCATCGAAAAAATAAAAGACACTGCTTCGAGGTTCGAAAAAAATATTTTGCTTCTTGAGATTCACGAGCTAGAAAAAAAATTAATTTCTAAGATTGTAAAAAGAGATACGCCAGAAAAAATTGAAGCTTTAATCCCAGAAGGAGAAGAGATTAAAAAAAGGGTGTCCAACATCATTACTTTTTCTAGTTTGTCAGCAAAACTTTATGGTTTGTACACAAAGCTTGGGTTTACAAGAAATTCTGCCGATTTTGAAATCGTAAACAGTTTCTTGTATTCATCCTTGCCTGCCTTTAAGGAGGAGGATTTGAGCGTGGAAGAAAAAATGCATTTGTACAATGCGTTGGTTGGTTACTATTCTTTTATTCAAGATTCCAGAAGGGC
>JBLIAZ010000072.1:0-11210 GCA_047631875.1 Saprospiraceae bacterium | reverse complement strand
CTTTGTGAGGCAAGGTTGGAATCTAATCCACCACCTTTACTGTTTTGAACTAAAACAATTAGTATTAAAAGGATGGAGCAAATGATGATAAGTACTGATAACATAGCTTTGTATTATTTATTTTGAAAATTTTTTATCTTTTTAATTTGGTCTGCAAAGTACGCCTTTTTTTCTGGTAATTTCAAACTTAATGATTGATACATTTTGATTGCTTTATCATGATTACCTTGTTCGAAATGTATTTTTGCCAATGTTTCACTTGCAAGCTCCCCGGTTTCTTGTAAGCTTTTGTTAGCCATGTTAATAGGGGAGTAGAAATCTTTTTTTGGAGCAATTTTTGGTTGGTTGCGAATGAACTCATCAATGAGCAAAGCTGCTTTTTCTTTGAACTTAGCTCTGTCAACGGCCTTAGTTTGTTGCTCCTGGTCGTAATGCTTAATCCATTGTATGAAACTTCTTTTATGAGCAACTTCTTCTGCTTGTTCTTTCCTTGGTTTTGGTTGTTCCTTTGCTTCTTTGGTTGACTCTTTGTGTTGAGGTTTTTCTACTTCCATTGAAATGGAGGCATTGATGGCTTCGCTTAAAAACTCGTCATTCAGAGATGGATCAAGTATCCCTGTGGATTTTGAAACATCTTCTGTAATTGGATTAGGCGAGTTTTTAATTTCCGGTACAGGCTTATCTTCAAAGGCATCACCACTTTTATCCGTTGTTTTTTTCTCCGAAATAATTTTTGATTCAACACTTTCCTTTTGAGGTATTAATGCGGTGAATATTACTTGGTTGTCATTTTCAAATTCGTCGTTGAGTATAAAAGACTTTAGGTGACTTCTGTTGCTGGTGTACGCAGCAGTTTTTTTTAATTCACCTTCAAACTTGATGCTCTCATTCTGATAAAGTGCTTTGAGGTATAATTGACGAATGTTTTGGCTGTAAGGAAAATCGTTAACCAGTTCAGCTAAACCCTCCATTTGCTCAAAACTTATTTTTTTATTTGAAGTTAATAAAACATGGTATGTGCTTTTGCTGATCACCAGTCAACAAGTACTTCGTTAAATATTTGACTTACCAACTTGTTGCCAATGGTTTCAATAAGTTCTTCTTCCTTTGATGAAATGTCTTCACTGCTGTTGAAATCATTATAATCAGTAAAGGTTTTAGTAAAGTCATTTTTTTCGTTTACTTCATTGCTGTAAGTAACTTTTAAGCTGATTGTTAGCCTGTTTTGATCTGCGGTTGTGGAGCCTGTTCCAAGTACAGGTGTAATGGTATACGAAACAATGGTTCCTGTAAAGTGAGCATCACCGTCTTCAGGCAAGTATTTTAACCTTGTTTCTTTTAGTAGTCGGTCTCGCAGTAAGTCCTGTACCCATATGCTTATGGCAGGGCTTCCCAGTGGGGCTGTATTTTCAAAGTTTTCAATACTGAAGGTTTCGCCAGGTATTTTTCCCCCTTCCATGGTGTACCTGAATCCAGTGCACGAGAAACTAATGTACATTATGCAGCAGAGTAGCAGGGGAGTATAAATGTTCTTTTTGATCACTTTTTAATTGTTATAAGTCAATGTCATATTCGTTAATTTTTCGATACAATGTCCTTTCGGAAATGCCTAATTCTTTTGCTGCAGTTTTTCTTTTGCCTTTGTATTTTTCCAAGGCTTTAATGATGAATTCTTTTTCTTTGGCAGCAAGGGAATAATTTTCTTCTACAACTTCTTCAGTGTCTTGAAAATTGTCCTGTCTGTTTACTTCAAAGCGAGCATTTGCAGTATATTGAATGTTAGGGTTCAATATGGCTTCGTGACTTTCTGCCTCTGTACTGATGTCGTTGAACATCTTTTTAACTAAAGCTTGCTCGTTAACAGAGGCATTTTCACTTCCTTTGCTGATGATGTCAACTACTAATTTTTTAAGTCCATTGATGTCTTTTTTCATGTCAAAAAGCACCTTGTAAAGCAATTCTCTTTCTCGTTTGAATTGTTCTTGGTTGACCACATCACCATTATTTTCGGCATCTACTTCACTGATGACACTAGGTAAGTTCCTAGATTCGTATCCCGGAAGGTAAGTTTTTAAAGTTTCCCCACTGATGCGTCTTTCTTTTTCAAGGATGGAAATTTGCTCCGAAATGTTTTTTAATTGCCTGATGTTTCCTGGCCACCTGTAATTTATTAATATTTCAACAGCATCTTCTTCAAGACGCAAGGGAGGCATTCTGTATTTTTCGGCCATGTCCACCGCGAACTTTTTAAACAACATGTGAATGTCATCTTTCCTGTGGCGTAATGTTGGAATAGTAATCGGAATAGTATTTAGCCTATAATATAAATCCTCACGGAATTTTCCGTTTTTTATCGCTTTTGAAATGTTTAAATTGGTTGCTGCAACAATTCTTACGTTGGTTTTGTGCACTTTACTTGAACCTACTTTCAGAAATTCTCCTGTTTCAAGCACCCTCAACAACCTAGCTTGAGTTTGAAGTGGCAGTTCACCTACTTCATCCAAAAAAATGGTTCCTCCATCGACTACTTCAAAATAACCTTTTCTATTTTCAATAGCGCCCGTAAAGGATCCTTTTTCGTGTCCAAAAAGTTCTGAATCAATTGTTCCTTGAGGAATTGCACCACAGTTAACAGCAATGTATTCTTTGTGTTTCCGAGAGCTAAGTTGGTGAATTATTTTTGGGAAAACTTCTTTACCACTTCCACTTTCTCCATATATTAAAACACTTAAATCAGTGGTAGCTACTTGAGCAGCAACGTCAATGGCTTGATTTAACTCTGGAGAGTTGCCAATGATTGCAAAACGTTGTTTTATGCCGAGTAAGCTTGAGTTCATTGATATACAATTAAAATTTCACCTTGCTAACAGCTTCTCCTATTAAGGTTCCGCCAGTAGCTCTCACAATTTTTACATTCACGTATTCTCCTGCTTTGTAATCTTCAGCTGGAAATACGATTGTCCGATAATGAGAGTTTCTTCCCATTAAATCTTTGTCTGATTTTTTCGAAAACTTTTCAATCAACACTTCGTAGGTATTCCCCACACATTTGTTGTTGGTGATCTTGTTGTTTTCGGTTTGGATGTTAATGATTTCTGTTAAACGACTTTTTTTAGTGATTAAAGGTACATCGTCCTCGAATTTTTTTGCAGCTAAAGTGCCAGGTCGTTCCGAGTAAAAAAACATGTAGGCGTAATCATATACTACTTCCTTCATCAAGCTTACGCTGTCTTTATGTTCTTCGTCTGTTTCACTACAAAATCCAGTAATAATGTCGGTTGAAATGGCACAGCCAGGAATTATTTTTCGAATTGTATCCACTTTATCTAAATACCATTCCCTGGTGTAAGTCCTGTTCATTTTTTGAAGTATGCGGCTGTTGCCACTTTGAGCAGGGAGGTGAATGTATTTACAAATGTTATCGTATTTTTTCATGGAATAAAGCACGTCGTCTGTGATGTCCTTTGGGTGCGAAGTGGTAAACCTGATCCTGAAATCAGGAGCAATTTCAGCCACCATTTCTAATAATTTTGAAAAGTCAATCACCTCATCTCGAGGGGCTTCTTTTAAACTTTTACCTCTTAAATTTTCATCGTCTGACCACCTGTAAGAATCTACATTTTGACCAAGTAAAGTAATTTCCTTGTATCCATTAGCATAAAGTTTATTGGCTTCATCCATGATGGATTTTGGATCACGACTTCTTTCACGACCTCGGGTAAATGGAACAACGCAAAATGTACACATGTTGTCGCAACCTCGCATGATGGAAATAAAAGCAGTAATTCCATTGGAATTAATTCTGACAGGGTCAATGTCAGAGTATGTTTCGTCTCGTGACAATTGAACGTTTACTGATTTGTTCCCGTCTTCGAGTTTATCCATTAAGTTCGGTAAGTCACGGTAGGCATCCGGTCCAGCCACTAGGTCAACCAATTTTTCTTCCTCCAATAGTTTGCTTTTTAACCTTTCGGCCATGCATCCAAGGATCCCCACTTTTAAATTTGGGTTTTTTCTTTTATTACCTTTTATATGTTGTAATCTTTTTTTGATGGTTACTTCGGCGTTGTCTCTGATAGAACATGTATTCAAAAATACCACGTCAGCTTCATCAATATTATTGGTTGTGGTGTAGCCGTCTTTGCTTAAAACAGAAGCTGCAATTTCGCTGTCGGAAAAGTTCATTTGACAGCCGTAGCTCTCGATGTACATCTTTTTTGATGAATTAGAATCACCTACCCCTGACAACACTTCTCCTTGTCTTGTTTCGTCTATTTCTTTTTCTGCGTTTTGCATTTTTTTCTTCGGTTTTATCGGTTGCAAATTTAAAATAAATATATGTCAAAGTGTCAGATGAACTACATAAATTTCTGTCGTAATTCTTGTTAAAGATTTTTTATTCTTTAATTTGCGCCTTTCTGAAGAGGTAGTTCAAATTTTTAAGCATATATATAATGGCAAAAAATTTAGTAATAGTTGAGTCCCCTGCAAAGGCAAAAACAATCGAAAAATACTTAGGGAAGGATTTTATAGTTAAGTCTAGTGTTGGTCATATCAGGGATTTAGTAAAAAAAGGTTTGGGTGTGAACACGGAAACTTTTGAACCTGAATATGCAATTTCGGAGGACAAGAAAACGATAGTAAAGGACTTAAAAGCGCTGGCGAAAAAATCAGATGTTGTCTGGTTAGCGACGGATGAGGATCGAGAGGGAGAAGCTATTTCTTGGCATTTATTGGAGGCGCTGGGTTTAAAAAAGGAAAAAACGAGAAGGGTAGTTTATAATGAAATTACCAAAGAGGCAATTTTAAAAGCAATTGACAATCCTCGTGAAATTGACATCAATTTAGTTAATGCCCAACAAGCAAGAAGAGTACTAGATAGGTTAGTAGGTTTTGAATTGTCTCCGGTTTTATGGAAAAAGGTCAGACCTTCTCTTTCAGCTGGAAGAGTACAATCCGTGGCGGTAAAGATGATCGTTGAGCGGGAAAAAGAAATTTTAGCCTTTGAGTCGGTGAATTCATTTAAAGTGATAGCTCATTTTGATGTTGATGGTAAAACAATACTTAAGTCGGAATTGCCTAAGAATTTTGAAACAGAGGCGGAAGCAGAGGAGTTTTTAAAATCTTGTATTGCTGCTGATTTTAAAATTGATAAGTTAGAAAAAAAACCCGCAAAAAAGAGTTCGACAGCTCCTTTTACAACGAGTACACTTCAGCAAGAAGCAGGCAGAAAGTTTGGATATGCAGTTTCGCAAACGATGGGAATTGCTCAGAAATTATATGAGCAAGGGCACATTACTTATATGAGAACAGATTCGGTAAATTTATCGGATTTTGCTGTAGGTGCTATTTCAGATGAGATTACGAAGTCATATGGAAAAGATTATTTACAGGTTAAAGCGTATAAAAACAAAACCAAAGGGGCTCAAGAGGCTCACGAGGCTATTCGTCCTACTGATATTGCTGTCAAGGGAAGTGAAATGGATGAGCAATTCAGAAGTTTGTACGAGTTAATATGGAAAAGAACCATAGCAAGTCAAATGTCTGATGCGAAATTTGAGAGAACTACTGTTAAAATTGATGTTTCTACATCAGAAAAGCAGTTAGTTGCCAAAGGGGAGGTTTTGATTTTTGATGGTTTCCTAAAAGTATACATGGAAGGTACTGATGATGAACAGTCAGAGGAAGATGATAATAAATTACTGCCTGAATTACATGAGGGAGAAGAGTTAGTATTAGCTAACATGAATGCAAGAGAGAAATTTTCTTATCACCCTGCTCGTTTTACTGAATCAAGTTTGGTAAAAAAGATGGAAGAGAATGGAGTTGGAAGACCTTCGACGTATGCACCAACTATTTCAACCATTCAAAAGAGAACTTATGTAGTTAAAGAGGATAGGGATGGATATGAGCGAGAATTCCGGTCAATGAGTGTGGAGAATGGAGAATTCAACTCTGTGATGAGTGTGGAAAACACTGGAGCTGAAAAATCAAAATTATTCCCAACGGACATAGGGATTTTGGTTAGTGATTTCTTAGCGATGTACTTTGGGGGGATTATCGATTATAGTTTTACTGCGAGTATCGAAAAGGAATTTGATGAAATTGCTGCGGGGAATAAAGAATGGAAGGAAGTTTTGGCAGCTTTTTATGTGCCTTTTCATAAAACAGTGGAAGAAACTACTGAAAAATCAGAAAGAGTAACTGGACTCAGGGAGTTGGGTGTGGATCCGAAAACTAAAAAAAATGTATACGCTAGAATGGGAAGGTATGGCGCCATGGTTCAACTAGGAGAAACTCCTGAAAACGATGACGATCCTAAGCCTAAATATGCTGGTTTAAGGAAAGAACAGTCACTAAGCAGTGTTACTTTTGAGGAGGCATTAGATTTATTTAAATTGCCAAAGGTGGTTGGTGAGTTTAATGGAAAGGACTTGAAGGTTGCCATTGGGCGTTTTGGACCTTATGTACAAAGTGGAAGTTTGTTTGCTTCAATTCCTAAAGGGGAGGAGCCGATAGATTTAACGTTGGAAAGAGCCATTGAGTTAATGGAAGCTAAGATTATTGCGGATAAGGAAAAATTCATCAACTCATTTGATCACGAAAAAGGAGAGATTCAAGTTTTGAATGGTAGATGGGGTCCTTATATCAAGCATTTAAAAAAGAATTACAAGATTCCAAAGGACGACGATCCTAAAAAGTTAACCATGGAAACGGCTTATGAATTGATCAAAAACCCGATTAAGCCAAAAAGAGGAGGGAAAAAGAAAAAGAAGAAGTAAATGAGTTTAGGGATTTACCTTCAAGACCTTTCTGATGAGTTTAAAAATATAGATTCATGGAAAAAAAACACAATGGGAGCTGCCATGTGTTTTTATGAAGATGAAGACCACGTAACATTACTTAAGGATATTAAAGTCGCGTTGATAGGTGTGGAGGAGGTGAGAGGAGCCGAGCTGCCTTACGATGCTTCATCCAGTGTAAAAAACATCAGGAAAGAATTTTACGGGATGTTCAATCATTTCCCAAATGTCAAGTTAATTGATTTGGGTGATGTGAAAGCGGGCGATACTGTTCAAGACACATATTATGCAGTTTCTAAAATCGTAGAGGAGCTCGTTAAAAAGGAGGTGATTCCTGTTGTTTTAGGAGGTAGTCAGGATTTAACTTATGCTTGTTATAAAGCTTATGAAGCGTTAGAACAGTCAGTTAACATTGTGACTGTCGATCCTAAAATTGACATGGGCGTGATTGATGATGAGGTGAATGAATCCAATTACATCAATCACATCGTAATGCATCAACCTAATTATTTATTTAATTACAGCAGTTTGGCGTATCAAAGCTATTATACTGACGATGAACTGATTGCTTTGATGGAAAAATTAAATTTTGATTCCTACAGGCTAGGTTATGTAAAGTCTAATATTGAGGAGGTTGAGCCAGTGTTGAGGAGTGCTGATATATTAAGTTTTGATGTCAATGTTATTAAAGCGAGTGCTGCACCAGGGACAATGTTATCTTCGCCTAATGGGTTAAATGGAGAAGACAGTTGTAGGATATTTAGGTATGCTGGATTGTCCGATAAGCTTAGTACTGTTGGTTTGTATAATTATTCTGCAGACAAGGACTATAGTAATGTCAGCGCCAAGCTGTTGGCTCAAATGCTATGGTATTTTGTGGATGGTGTAAATAATAGGAAACAAGATTATCCCGTGGCTACTGTTGCGAGTTATACAAAATACCATGTCAGCATTGAAAACGAAAAACTAAACTTGGTGTTTTATAAAAGCCCTAAAAGCGGAAGGTGGTGGGTCGAAGTTCCTTACCCAAATGATGCTGGGTTAAAACATGCTAGACACTTATTCATGGCTTGCTCATACAATGATTATCTCAAGGCTTGTGAAGGAGAGACTCCAGAAAGATGGTGGCAAACATATCATAAGCTGGTTGTTTAATTTCGATGAACCAGGGTTATAACCTGTTAAATTTTGTGAACGTTAATTTTTTACGTAGTTTTAGCGGTTGATTATAACAACTAACACTGTTTATACCTAAGATGAAAAAGCTTTTACTGACTTTCTTTGCCCTCCAAGCCGCACTATTCGTGGGAGCTCAGCAGGACGTGCAATTTTCTCAAAACAGATTCCTAAGTACTTCGATTAATCCAGGAGCTTCTGGAATAAAAGGAATGGATTGTTTTGGATTAATAGCAAGACAACAATGGATAGGGTTCGAAGGAGCACCTACTACAGCGATGCTTACATATGAAAGTGCGTTAATTGAGTACAACAGTGGTTTTGGGGCTGTCCTTGTTTATGATAAAATTGGATTTGAACAAAATTTATTTTTCAAAGGTAACTACGCTTACCATTTCATTTTGCCAAACGGAGCTAAGTTAGGTCTTGGAGTTGATGTGGGAATTATCAGTAAACAGTTAAGTGGAGAATTTATAGCGGGTGTTGCTTCCGATCCAGACTTAATTGGATTAAATGGTCAGAACTCTTTGAATTTTGATTTAGGTTTGGGGGCCTTTTACTACACCAATACTTTGTATTTTGGTGTTTCAGGTCAAAAATTAGTACCTCAAAAAATTAATTGGGGTACTTCAGAACCGCAAATAAGACCGCACACTTATTTTATGGGTGGTTATACATATGCTGCAACAGTTGATTTAGATCTAAAGCCTTCTTTTTTAGTAAAAACAGATTTTACTTCAACACAAGTTGATGTTAACTTAACAGCAGAATATCAAAAATATTTATGGTTAGGAGCAAGTTACCGTATCCAAGATGCTATAGTCGTTAACATTGGAATGCACATTAAGGATGTGGCTCCAAATCCCATTAAAGTTGGTTTAGCTTACGATTTTACAACTTCAAACTTAAGAGAGGCGGGACAGTTTAATTTCCCTAACTCAAATGAAATTAAGCAGAGCAACAGAAGTGTTGGGTCTGTAGAATTATATTTAGGATACTGTTTTGTTAAGCCTGAGAAACCTAACTTTGATCACTATGTTGATCCCTTATTTTTAAATAATTAATTACTGTTGTAACCCTTGGGAAACTTTGCGTTATAACTTTGATTTTGCATTAAGTTAATAATTTATACCTTTGAACCAAATCTCTGCGCGTAGCAGACCTAAACTAATTACCATGAAGAGTTTACTTTACGGTTTTGTTTTTATTTTTCTAGTTATATTTTCCACAGGTTGTGGATCCGGTTCCACGGGAGAACTTGTTGGAACTTTTAGAGCCCCATTTTTACAGACAGATCCGTATGGAATGTTGTTTATTCCATTAGGTGCTTTCCACATGGGACCTGATGAAGACATTAATTATGCTTTGACAGCACAAAAAAAGGTTGTGTCCTTGCAGTCATATTATATGGACGAAACGGAAATTACAAATGACGAATACCGTCAATTTGTATACCACGTGCGGGATTCACTTGCAATGAGGTTGCTTGGAGAGGAAGACCCTGAAGAGTATATTATTGATGAAGGAGAGTATCAAGAACGTCTTGACTGGTCTCAGGCAGAGCGAGGATTGCCTTATGATGGAGATGAAGAAGAGATAGAAGCACTAACAGCTTTATACCTTGAGGAAGGAGGAGAAAGGTTTTATAAAAGAAAACAACTTGACACGCGAAAATTCAATTATGAATATTATTGGATTGATTTTAGAACAGCATCTGCGAAGGTTAAGAGGTATGAAAGTCCAGAGATCATGGATTCTAAAGTTGGTTCTCAATCTTGGAAGTATGGTGATGGTGTGAAGGATAGAGGTGATTTTATTATCAGAGAAGTTATTAATATATACCCAGATACATTAGCATGGGTTCATGATTTTACTTATTCGTTTAATGAACCAATGACTCAAATGTATTTTTGGCACCCAACTTACGATCATTACCCCGTAGTGGGTATTTCATGGCAGCAGGCAAGAGCTTTTTGTGTTTGGAGAACAAGATTATATAATGTTTGGAGGGAGGAGCGAGGACAAATTATTGTAAACGATTTTAGATTGCCAACTGAAGCAGAATGGGAATATGCGTCAAGAGGTAACTTTGATCAATCGCCATACCCTTGGGGTGGTCCTTATATTAGAAACAGCCGTGGTTGTTTCCTAGGTAACTTTAAGCCATTAAGAGGAAACTACATTGATGATGGTGGATTACATACTATTGTTGTAGCGCATTACTGGCCAAATGGTTTTGGTTTGTTTGACATGGCAGGTAATGTTTCGGAATGGACAGCAAATTCATTTGAAGAAAGTGCATATAATTTTGCGCATGACATCAACATGGATTACAGGTATGTTGCCGATGAGAATGATCCTCCAGCACTTAAGAGGAAAGTAATCAGAGGTGGTTCTTGGAAAGACATTGGATATTATATGCAAAATGGTACACGTACGTACGAGTACCAAGATACGTCTAAGTGTTACGTAGGTTTCAGATGTGTAGAAACTTATTTAGGACGTAAAAAAGGAGATACTAGGGATTCCCAAGTATATTAACATTAGTTATTATCAGTTTATTTATTATCAGTTTAACCCTTAAAATCAATTAGTTATGGCAACGAGTTACAAAAAAGCGAAATTCAATAACATGGCAACCGGTTTCGGTGCGGCAATCGTGATTGTTGGAGCAATGTTTAAAATCATGCACTGGCCAGGAGCCTCTTTCATGTTGGTTTTAGGACTGACTACAGAAGCCCTGTTGTTTGCTATGGGAGCCTTTGAAGAACCTCATATGGAAACAGATTGGGGGTTAGTGTATCCTGAATTAGCAATAGATCATGCAGCAGGAGAAACTGCAGAAGTAGGAGAAGGAGAAACTGGAAAAACAGACTCAGGAGATCCGATTGCACAAAAATTGGATGAAATGCTAATGGATGCAAATATAGGAAGTGAGTTGGTTACCTCTTTAGGCGATGGCTTGAGAAGTTTTAGTACAACTGCTAAAAACTTAAATAGCGCAGGAGATGCTAGTGTCGCAAGTGATGAGTTTGTTAGTTCATTAAAAGGTGCATCTGCAAGCGTTGGTAAATTATCTGATTCTTATTCTAAAGCTTCAGAGACTTTAACTGATTTAGTTGCAATCGAAGGGCAAGGTGTTTCTTACGGAGAGCAATTGACTCACATGACTAAAAATTTATCAGAATTAAACGCTGTTTATGAGCAACAAATTGCTGCAAACAACGACAG
>JBLIAZ010000071.1:0-11245 GCA_047631875.1 Saprospiraceae bacterium | reverse complement strand
GTACTTACAGTAAACACTTTACCTACAGTAACGGTGAACGATGCTGAAATATGTACCGGGGGCACAGCAGCTAATTTTACAGCTGTTTCGGCCACGGCGACCTCTTATTTATGGAGCATCAATGCCACAGGAGCAGGGTCTACCAAAACAGGAACAGCCGCAGGAGACTACAAGGTAATAGTGACAGATATAAACGGATGTACTGCCACAGACACGGGAGTATTGACAGTAAATATATTGCCAGTAGCAGCGGTAACAAGCACCGGTATATGTATAGGTGATCCAGCGGCGAGCTTCACAGCATCAGCTGATTCAGCCATTGCTAGTTATTTATGGAGTGAAAATGGAGCTGGTACAAACTCAACCACCTCAGGAACTGCTGCAGGAAACTACACGGTTCAAATAACTGACATCCATGGATGTGTTGACTCAGAGACAGGAGTATTGACTGTGAACCCACTGCCAGTAGTAGGTAACACTCCAAAAGTATTGTGTACAGGAGATCCAGCAGTAATAGTTGGAGAGGTTGTTTCAGGTGGGCCTTACAATTACTCTTGGGTTGAAACCGGAGAGTCTACTGCAACGATATCTGTCACAGTAGGTAACATGACTTACAACAGAAACGTAGAAAACATTGCAACAGGTTGTAAAGCAAGCTCAGGATATTTGGTAACAGAAAACGTTAACCCAAGTGTGAATGTAGATGACGATACAAAATGTACAGGTGATGCGATGACCTTGTTTGACACTTTTTCATCCGTAGGATACAGTTACATATGGGATCCAGGACAAATTCCAACAGCAACCATTCAACCAACGAGTAATCAAATTTACACGATCACAAAAATAAACGATGCCACGGGTTGTTCCAACACCACCACAGGTAGGGCCACCTTTGTAGCTATCCCTAATGCATCCATTGCACCAGACACCGTCACGGTTTGTCAAGGAGATCCTGCAAGTTTATTTGTGACTCATGATGCTACTAGTTTACAATGGAGTGACGGGTCCAATACTGATTATACCAGTGTGTTTACTCAAGGAATGTATACTGCAGTTGCCTCGAACGGAGGGTGTCCAGCAAAGGATTCTGTGTATGTAAAAGTGATTGAATACCCAGTAAGCCAGTTGAGCAAAGCAATTGAAGGTGAGCTTATTTGTTTTGAAGAATTAGACCGTGTGCTTACTCTTACAGCTCACACCAATGAGAACTTAACCTATTTATGGGGCGCAGGAGAAACGACAAGCACCATTGCAGTTGAAGCGAAAGGGACTTATAATGTATCAATCTCAAACGGAAGTTGTACAATTGAAGATCTCGTAACCATCTACACTTATTGTCCATGGACATTATTTGTTCCAAATGCCTTTTCACCAGAAGGTCCTGGAGGAAACTTGAACAACACTTTCAGTGCCAAAGGAACGAACATAGTGGAATTTGTCATGACTGTTTATGACCGATGGGGATTAAAAATTTATGAAACAAAAGACCTTCACAATGGATGGGATGGTACCTATAAAAGTCACTTAGTTCAAAGTGATGTGTACGTTTGGAAAATTAATTTTTCAGTGGAAAGCAAAACTGGAAACCTTAGTGATCATTCAAGAGTTGGGACAGTAACCGTTGTGAGGTAAAATTGGTTTTATGTTAGACCGTTAAATAAAAGAGCGTTTCGAAAGGAATGCTCTTTTGTTATTATATACAGCCTTTTAAATCAAAGGGTTCACTAAATTCGCTTGCAAAATGGGATGCTTAAAGAATATTTCTCATGAAAACGAAACCTTTTTAGAATGTGTTCGTTGACCTTGTGATTGTTATAATTCATCCTCGGATAAGACCACTAAGAAATCGTCTTTTCCTAGTAAAATTATTTCATCTTTTGGCGGGTTAAGTACAATACCGAAGTTTTTTGACGGGTCTTTTGAAAGGCCATTGTAGCGCAAACCCAAACATATTTCATCTCGTTTACTCACTTGTTCAAGTATAGATGCAAAGGTTTCTTTTACAGGAAATTCATCAAAGTACATCGCGATAGGCTTTACATAAATTTCACTTCCATCTTCTTCGAAAATGTTGTCATACAGTTTCTTAATTTTAGGCTCTTCACTGATCTGAGCTAATATCATTGTAATCAATTTGTTACTGATGATGAAATCATCTACCTCAGTTTGAATAATCAAATCTTGGTTGTCCGAGTCGAGCACTTGGGTAATAATTTTAGTTTTATTGTCTGCACTGACAATTGATAGGTCTTTTGCAATTTTCCTTAGCAACAATAAAATCATCAATGTATCGGAATCAACCTTGTCTGCAATTTGTTCAGCAGGATCTTGAGATAATACCAAAATGGTATCGTAAGTAAATGGTTTTAGTGTCTTCAAGTTGATGATTGACAAGGTATTTTCATCAATAAGGTTAATTTTAATGCCAGGAAATTCTTTGTCGATTGCATGAATGTGCTGTTTAATTTCTTCTGTTGGGCTCTGCACCACCACGTCAAACACAGAACCTTCTTTTAAGTAGTCGTTACATTCCCGAACAAAAATATTCCCAACATGATGCCATCCTAATATTAGTATGTTTTTATTGCCTTGTTCCATTGTTTTGGCATTGTAGGGCAATTCTTTTGGTTTAAACAAGGTACTAGAGCTAAAGTCAATGGTGGAGTCATCGTTGGCCAAAATTAAAATTTCATCCTCTGGTTGAAGGACAGTGTCTTTGTCTGGTCGAAGCATCACTGTTCCATCGGGCGTGTGTATTCCTAATGGAATTCCGTCTTCAAATCTAAAGGGTAATTCGCTAAATTTTATTCCGTTCCAGTCAGCCTGGTAATAGTACACTTCGCTTAAATCAAAGGACAATATTTCGTTGTAAACCATTTCTAATCCACTGGTTAAGGAGGTTTGTACCAGTAACTTACCCATGATGTCCCAACTGTCAATTGCTAATAAATTCTCATCATCAAAAAAGCTGATGATGTCTCGTTTTTCTTGGGTGAATATTTCAGAAACAATAGGAATTTTATTTTCCCCACCCTGACAAGTAATCATGGCCATGATGGTTTTAATGGCTTGGGTATCGGACATTAATTTTTCTTTGTAGGTAGCACTGTCAGAACAGCCTGCAAGAATTATAATGGACTTTGCCCCTGCAGCGTTGATCCTTTTCAGCTCGTTTATGTTAGAAAAATCACCATTGGAAGAGATGATTTTAGTAGTAACCGAATCCGGTAAACGTTTCACAATAAAATCATCCATGTGCTCTTTGTCCTCAGAAGCCAAAATGACTACACTCGCATAATCCTCACTTTCATTGGCTAAAATAAGCTCACGTAAAATATCAACAACCCTATCATTCCATCCTAAAATGATGGTGTGGTTACTTTCCAAAATGGCTCTACGGCCTTTTCTGAATTCGTATAAAATGTTATCAAGAGCTGAGGTGATAAATGCAATCAAGGCCGAAAATATCACAACCCCAGTAATCCCTGCAATGACAGTGGTGATTCTAATCCAACCAGAAGTCATCGAATCCTGGTACATGTTCCCAGGATCTGTCATTTGTAAGAATGTATACCAGGCATGATCCCAAAAGGAAGTCACGGTATTGTAATCCTCTACTGGTCCTGTACTCACTAAAATCAATGCTCGTATTCCTATGATGAGTGCAAAACAGACCACAAAAGCAATCATTAAACTTATAAAAATTGAGCTGCCTCCTTTGGCCATGAAGCGCTCAAATTTGTACTGAATTCTACTTTTAAATGAAAATGCCATTTGTAGCTGTTTTAAGGTAAAAATAAAACATATAAGTGCTTATGCCAAATACTCTTTATGACTTGTTTTAGCCCACACTAGAAGACAAATTTGAGGATGATGGTAACGTAATGAGTGAGTTTTATCAGCTCAAGAACCTAATTCCTTTATGTATTCCATGATCACCAACGCTGCTACTATCAATACCACCATGATGTACAAAGTGGCTTTCCTGTTTTTGGCTTTTTGAAATTGAAACTTGTACCACGACTTTTTGTACACTGAGTCAGAGTAGCTTTTGTACACTTTGTCGAAGTTTTTATACTTGCTTGGATCTACTTTTTCAGTACCGTCATTTTGTGAATCTCCCGTAGCATTCCCTTTGGAACTTGTGATGTGCACTTGATATTTTTTGTTTTCTTTTGACATCCTAAGCTCTTACTTGGTTTACGGCGTTTCTTAATTTTTTCATGATACGATGAGCCCTCACTTTTGTGGCACTTTCGGTTAAAGATAATATTTCTCCAATTTCCCTAAAAGTCTTCTGTTCAAAGTATTTCATTTCAATGATACTTAGTTCGTCTGGGGATAAAACTTCTAATAATTCACCTAATAATTTTGAAGGTTCGGGAGTTTGTACCTCGTCAAATTCTATCTCCTCGGTCATAGCCTGAAGTTGGTTTTCGTCAATTTCAACGTGCCTGCGGTGCTTGCTTTGGCGGTAATATTGGTTTACTTCATTCAAAGCAATGCGGTAAAGCCATGAGGAAAATGGGTGCCCTTGAAATTTATATTTTGTAAGGTTAATCATGGCCTTATAAAACACTTGTTGGGTGATGTCACCTGTAAGTGCTTCACTTCCTGTTCGCTTAAATACGAACCAAAAAATACTGTCGAAGTACTTTTCGTACAAAGGCTTGAAGTACTTGCGGTCTTGTTTAGCAAGCGTTACGAGCTTTTGGTCTTCTACATGTAAGGGTTCTTTTTTCAAAAGGCTATAATTAGGGTAAAGTTAAGGTTAAAATTGGGTTATTGATGTTAACGGATTTTGGTGCTTACTGGAATATTATATGAGATACCATCTTGACCTCTTACTTTCATCGTGACTTCCATTCTATCTCCACTCCTTTGTGCATCTAAATAATCATTGAATTTTTTGGAAAAAACTCCTCCTTCAATATTGAATGCTGGTTGCCACGTGCCTCTGACTTCAAAACTCACAAGACATTTTTCTATGGATATTCTTCCGCTTAAAGGGAAAGAAGGTGAGTAGCTCGTTTGAAACTTCTTATTTCCAGGGACCTTAAATTTATTCTTATTAGTTACTAACTTAAATTCATTGTTAAGCAATGTCATTCTTGGTTTTGGCAGTCTCTTTCCTGTCCAATTTTGACTTGCAATTATTTTCCCATCCTCCTTTCTAAATACCTGAATCGTGATTCTTCCTGTTCTTGACGGCTTAAAAAGGTATTTACCATCTGATCGTTTTGATACTGAACACCTGTTGGTTGCTTTTACATCAATTTTATCCGAACTCATTCCTGGTGCAGAAACACTAATTTCATTGTTCAGTCCCAAATACATAATATTCAATTGCTCCGACGAAATAACTGCAGTTGGCGCAGCTACCGTATACTCACTTTCAAAAGGGTACAATAAGTACTCACCTTTTCTTTTAGGGTTTGGATGCGGTACTTTCATGATTCCTCCCCAAGTGTGTACTCCTGTTTCGTTCGTGGTAATTTTATAATCTCCAATTCCACCATTTACAGGTAAACTGTCTACATCTCCTAAAAACCTCACCTTTCCCGAGCTCATGAATAACGCCGTATCGTACTCTCCAACCAGTATCATAGGTTCTTGAGTCGTGTCGGCAGCGGCTAAAAACACTTGTGCATTGTAATCCTCTCCTTGTAAAACATAGCTTTTTTCGGAAATTGAAGCAGCTAATATTTTATTCACTTTGTAAGTATCCAGAGCGATGCCTTCGTACAAATAACCCAACACTTGGGTTTCGGCATTTTGAATGTAAGTTTCGATGTTGGACAAGTTAGCAGTCACTGCTACAAGGGGTAAATGTTCGGATATTCCTGCTTCCCAAGTGGTGGCGTTGTTTTCATAATCCACATATTCGGGTGTAGCTAAAATTTGAGAAATGCTACTTATCAAACCAGTGTCTTTCATGCTGATCATTCCCAGCAAGGTTTTTTTATACTCACCAATTTTAGTTTTTAACTCTTCCCCTTTTTTTGAAGTCATCAAATATTCCGCTCCAATGTCTTGGTTTTCCTTTCCGTTTGGAATTCCAGTGTCTTCATCCACTCCTCCTCCCATTTCAATGAGCTCTGTTTTATATTGTCTGATGGTGCTAATTAAATCGGCGGCAGTGGATTGAATAGTCGTTGCATTTTTTAATGCTTTAATTGCCTTGTCCGAACCTAAAGCAGCTGAACTTCTTATTTTTTGCAACACCGTTTGATTTCCTGCTTCCAAGTTTTCGTTGGTCACATTAATGCCGTAGTCTAATAGAATAAAGGCGTTTAATAAATCCTTGGATGCGTTCATGGCTAACATGGCTAATAACACCAAATACATTAATCCAATCATTGCTTGTCTGGGGGTTTGCTTTCCTGCTGCCATAGTTGTAGAGTTTAAGGGTTATATACCAATGTTTTATGTGGGTGTAGTTGGTATTCAGTTTTGTAATGCAGGAAACAGGAAAGGTTACATTTGGATTTTATTTTTAATCAATCCAAGCTATATTTGTATATAATATTACACTTATTGATTACTGATGATTTAAAATATTTGTAATTTTGATAAAAATATTTAAAAGATGAAAAAAATTGGATTTTTAATTTTAGCCCTATGCGCAGGATCTACCTATGCTCAAACGATTATTTCGGATAGACCAACGAAAACAAATAGTTCAACTGTAATTCCGATATCAAGTTTACAAGTGGAAACAGGAGCATCGGTAGCATTTACTCCAAATGGGACTAAAGCAAACAGCCGAATCATTGCTCCAACAAGTTTATTTAGATATGGTGTGTCGGACTTTTTTGAAATCAGGATGTTAACTCAATTTGAGAGTTTCAAAGCTCCACTCGATTTAAACAGAACCTCAGGAATTGCAGATTTTCAGTTTGGAACGAAAATCAGGTTGTTGGATAATGACGAAGAAACAACAAAAGTGGCGTGGATTGGACACATGAGTATTCCTACTGGGTCTAGAGGCATTTCCTCTGAACTTTATTCAGGCATTAGTAGTTTAGCTATTTCACACGTATTGGCGGAGAACATTAATTTTTCTTACAATTTAGGTTTTAATTATTATCCTACTAAAAATGGAGACATTACCTATTCTGCGGCTTTAGGAGTTGCAGTTAACGATAAGGTGAGCTTTTTTATAGAACCTTACGGTCAGTATACACGTTTGCAGACGTACGAAGCTAGCTTTGACGCTGGACTTACGTATTTATTAAAGTCGAATGTACAAATGGACTTTTCCTACGGTTCAGGATTGAATCACAAAATGAACTTCTTGTCCATAGGGTTTAGTTGGAACACTGCTAAAAAGGTCGACTAATTTAAATTACCGTTTTATACAATCAACAAAAACGCAGCTATTTAATAGCTGCGTTTTTGTTGATTGTATTTTCCCGAATTTAATCATTCAACTTCAACACCGCCATGAAAGCACTTTGAGGAACTTCGACATTCCCTATTTGCTTCATTTTCTTTTTACCGGCCTTTTGCTTTTCAAGAAGTTTACGTTTACGGGAAATGTCACCACCATAACATTTGGCTGTTACATCTTTCCTCACAGCCTTGACCGTTTCACGGGAAATTATCTTTGAGCCGATAGCTGCTTGAATAGCAATGTCAAACTGTTGCCTTGGAATTAATTCTTTTAGTTTTTCACAAATCTTTTTACCTAATGTGTAGGCACTGGAAGCATGAATTAAGGCTGATAAAGCATCCACTTGATCACCATTAAGGAGTATGTCTAGTTTCCTTAAATCGGATCGTCTCATATCAAGAGGGAAGTAATCAAAAGAAGCATAACCTTTTGATATTGACTTCAACCGGTCGTAAAAATCAAAAACAATTTCTGCAAGTGGCATGTCAAAAGTCAACTCAACTCTGTCGGTACTCAAGTACACTTGGTTTTTAAGTTCTCCTCTTTTTTCGATTGCTAAATTCATAATGGATCCTACAAAGTCAGATTTCGTAATTACCTGAGCTTTGATGTACGGCTCTTCCACCCAATCCAAATAATTTGGCTCGGGCAATTCCGAAGGATTGTTCACTTTGATTACCTCACCTTTATTCGTAGAAGCCAAATAGGATACATTGGGTACAGTAGTGATGACGTTCATTTCAAACTCCCTGTCCAGTCGTTCCTGAATGATTTCCATGTGCAACATACCAAGGAATCCACAACGAAATCCAAAGCCTAATGCAGCCGAACTTTCGGGCTCAAAAGTAAGGGATGCGTCGTTCAGTTGAAGCTTTTCCATGGACGACCGTAAATCTTCGTAGTCGTCTGAGCTGATTGGATATATTCCAGCAAATACCATTGGTTTTACTTCTTCAAATCCATCAATGGTTTCTTCACAAGGGTTATTTACTTGAGTAATTGTGTCACCTACTTTAACGTCCTTGGCACTTTTAATACCTGAAATGATGTATCCCACATCTCCAGTTAGTACTTCATTTTTAGGTATCATGTCCAGTTGTAAAACACCAATTTCATCAGCATGGTACTCCTTGTCAGTATTCATGAACTTCACCAAGTCACCTTTTTTGATGAAACCATTCTCAATTTTAAAATAAGCTATTATTCCTCTGAATGAATTGTAAACTGAATCAAAAATTAAAGCTTGTAATGGAGCTTCAGGATCGCCTTTTGGTGCTGGAACTCTAGCCACAATGGCTTCTAGTATTTGAGGTACTCCCAAGCCTGTTTTTCCAGAGGCTGGAATGATGTCCTCTCTGTCGCAACCAATTAAATCAATAATTTGATCCTTCACTTCCTCCGGCTGTGCACCAGGTAAGTCCATTTTATTTAGGATTGGAATGATTTCTAAATCGTGGTCCAATGCTAAATAAAGGTTAGATATTGTTTGCGCTTGAATTCCTTGGGCGGCGTCTACAATTAACAATGCTCCTTCACAAGCTGCAATGGAACGAGAAACTTCGTAGGAAAAATCCACGTGACCTGGTGTATCAATCAGGTTAAGATTGTATGTAATCCCATCTTGCTCATAGGACATTTGAACAGCGTGACTTTTAATGGTGATACCTCTTTCCCTTTCAATGTCCATGTCATCCAAAGTTTGCTCTTGCAAATCTCTGTCAGAAATGGTATTTGTTTCTTGTAATAACCTATCAGCAAGGGTGCTTTTCCCGTGGTCAATGTGGGCTATTATACAGAAGTTTCTTGTGTTTTTCATGTAGAAAATTGAATTCAAATTGGCATGGAGCGAATTTAGGCAATTGCATACTTAAAAACCGTAAATTCATTTTATTTTTGAGCCATGAAGAAGTTTATCTATGCGTTGCTGACCGTCCTACTTATTTTAGTGGGTTTGGAAAAAGCATGGGACTTTTTGATTAAGGAAAACAATAACATCAAGTTATCCTATGCTGTGCAAGGAGGACTTGAAAACGAATTACTTATTCATGGTCCCTGTGAACCTTTGTTTACTATTTCACCAAAGTATTTGGATTCTATTACAGGAATAATAAGTTACAATTATGCATTGCGTCATACTGATTTTGCTGACAATTATTTGCATTTATACTTGTATTTAAAACACAACAAAGCACCCAATCAAATGTATTTGTATGTGACCCCTGAAAGCTTTGATTTGCGTTTTAATACCTTTCATACTTTTAGGTTTGCTGCATGGTTGGAGGACAGTTTGGTGAGCGAAGTAGTCAAGGAAATGGATCCTGATTACGCCAAGTATACATGGATTCCATTTATGAAATATGCGTATTACAATACCTATAAAACATTTGATGCCCTGCAAGGGTTTAAGCATTGGATTAACTCAGGGAAAGATCCATATTTTGCTGACGGTCATGTTCCCCATGGACCCACTGCATATACAAATGAACCAGACAATCAACTAAATGGATACATTGCGCCAAAAAACTTAAGCTATGCCAATGGGAACGATGTGGAACAATTAGAGGAAGGTGGAACATATTATGAAATATATGATTCGGCGCAAACTTTTGAGTGGGACACAACAAGGGAAAAATACTTGCGATTAATCATTGAGTTGGCGCAAAAAAAAGGAGTAGAAGTGCATTTGTATGAATCCACACCATACCGAGGCTCAGTAGTTAGTCAACCAAATCGTCAAGAATTTTTACATCGAACCCATGATTTAGCAAAGGAGTTTAACGTCGAGTATTTGGTTTTTGATTCCCTTGAGCTAGGGAAAACTAAAGCTAATTTTGTTTGTCCTTTAATTTTAGGGGAACAAAGCGGGAAGCTGTTCATGCGGGAATTTGCTAAAACGATTACAATAGGGTCAATTTATGGCAAGTAAAGAACTGACATACAAAGGCGTAAAAGTTTCCTATGAATTTAGGAAAAAGAAAGGTAAAACTACGGTGGTTTTGCTCCACGGTTTTTTGGAAACTAGAAAAGTATGGGCTGATTATGTAAATGTACTGAGCAAGAAATACTCCGTCTTAAACATAGATTTGCTAGGTCATGGAGACACTGATTGCACTGCGTATATACATACCATGGAAGAAATGGCAGACATGGTTCGCGTGGTGTTAAAGACACACGATGTACGAAAAGGGTTTTTAGTTGGGCATTCAATGGGAGGTTATGTGGCTTTGGCTTTTGCCGAAAAATATCCTGACAACGTGAAAGGAATATGCATGTTCAACAGTTCGGGTTTTGCGGACAGTGTCCAAAAGAAAAAAGACAGGGACAGGGCAATCAATGTGGTAAAAAAGAGCCATGAGCGTTTTGTAAGGGAAGTAATACCTAATTTATTTACGCGAATGGATACTCCTGGATTAAGGGCTGCCTTAAAACAAACATTAACAGGAGCATTAGGCACTTCAAAACAAGGAATAATTGCGGCTTTAGAGGGAATGAAAATCCGAGAGAACCGAGAAATAGTACTTAAGTTTGCACCTTATCCTGTCTTATTTGTAATAGGAAAGCAGGACAGTTTATTAAATTATAAGGACTTGACTGAACAAAGTAAATTGAACGAAAAGGGCGCTTATTATTTGTCTGAAACAGGAGGGCATTTGTGTTTTTTTGAAGACAAGTACCCATGTTTGACAGCTTTGACTAAATTTATAGCAAAAAGCTAAAGGAAATTGGAAGGCGACAATAAAATATCAGCAGTAATTATTGCGGGCAACGAGGAAAAAAACATTGAAAGGTGCTTGAACTCGTTACTGAATGTAGCGGATGAAATTGTGGTGGTGGATTCCTTTTCTA
>JBLIAZ010000070.1:0-11304 GCA_047631875.1 Saprospiraceae bacterium | reverse complement strand
CTTTTTGTTGAAAATCAATGACAAAATGTTCCCTTTTATCAGCGTAAATAGTGTCCCCTTTTAACAAGGTTAAAGTGTATTTAATTTCAGCCAGTTGTCCATTTTTTGCAGACTCACCTACTTCCTTATTTTCGTAAATGAAATAGTGGACACCCGTTTTACTTTCGGTAAAAGTTCCACCCTTTCGTTGGATGTATGATGAAATTTGAGCTTGTTCTTTCTTGATGGATTTTTTTAGTGAGTTTTGAGAAATTTCAAATCGTTCTTCTTTACTGAGCTCTATAAACTTTTCGTTGGCGTTTTTTTCTTGAGCTTCACAAGCAAAAAAGAGGGGTAGTATGAATAGTAATAATTTACTCACCTAAAAACTCATTTATTGACGTCCTGAAATGATTTATTGCGTTTTCAAGACTTTCCTTTGACATTCCCCCAGCAGCATTTTTATGCCCCCCTCCGTTAAAATATGTTCGAGCAAATAAATTCATGTCGAGGTCTCCTTTTGAGCGAAATGAAATTTTAATGATGTCTGTGTCTTCTCTGAAAAATGCAGATGCTTGAATGGTTTTTATGGACAAGCCATAATTTACTATTCCTTCGTTGTCACCTTTTTTAAGCTGTAAGGTTTTATGCGTTTCAAGGGACAATGAAAACACTGTAATCTTGTCTGCAATGATCTCCATTTCATTTAAGCAATGTCCAATTAATTTAAGTCTTGCAACCGAACTACTGTCGTAAATTAACTGATGAACTTTGGCGTTATCTGCCCCTTTTTTAATTAAATCTGACACTACATCGTGCGTGTTGGCCGATGTAGACGGATATTTAAAAGAGCCAGTGTCAGTCATTATACCGCAGTACAATGCTTCACCTATGTTTTGGTCAATGTCATTTTGAAAACCTAATTCACAAATGAATTGATGAACTAATTCGGCTGTGCTTGAAGCAGATGTGTCGCTAAGTATATAATCACAAAATCCTTCTGGTTCCAAGTGATGGTCTATCATTATTTTTGTTGCTCCAGAATTTAACACAGCATTTGCAACACCACCAATTCGGTGTGAAGCGTTAAAATCTAAACAAAAAATAACGTCAGAAGCAGCAAGCAATTCATCGCTCTGAACAGTGTGTTTTTCCCAATCTAGGACGTCATTCACGCCAGACATCCATTTTAGAAATTCAGGGTACGCATTGGGCACTATTACCTTGACATTTATCCCCTGTTTTATCAACAAGTTCGCTAGTCCTAAAGAGGACCCTATTGCGTCTCCGTCAGGGTTTTTATGCGTGACAATGCTAATTAAATTAGCTTCCTGTATTCTTGTTTTAGCCGTGCTTAAATCCATTAATTTCAAAATTAAATATTCACGTTGAGTATTGGGTAAAAATCTGAGATTATTACATGCAATGTTCAAAAAAATCCTTTACTGGAAACGAATAACGTTCAAATAGTATATTTTCATAGCTGTGTAGCAAAGTACTTCACGTTGGATGGTTAATAATTATCGAGCGAGAACTCATATATTTGGATGAATTCACGTAAAAAAGCATTAAAATTGTAAAGAGGTAAGGGTGTTTTTTATAAGCACGCAAATGTTGCTGAAGGAAAACCGCTAGAAAGCCCAACCTTTTGAGCTTTTTTACGTTATAGGAATAGTGATTGGATGGTGTTGCGTTGGGATTGCGCTTGAGGAATGATTTATATGAGAAGGAAGCTAAGTTTGTTGGTTTTTATGTTGTTTGTGTGCTTTAATAGCATTGCTGCAGATTCTACTGCTATTGCTATTCCTAATAAATCAGAAGTTGAGAAAAAAACTGAACCAGTAATCGAATCAGCAACTGAACCAGCAACTGAACCAGTAATAGATTCAGCAACTGAACCGGGAACTGAACCGGTAATCGAATCAGCAACTGAACCAGCAACTGAACCAGTAATAGATTCAGCAACTGAACCGGGAACTGAACCGGTAATCGAATCAGCAACTGAACCAGTAACTGAACTTGCAACGGATCTTGAGGCTGAACCTGTTATTGAATCATCTACTCCGTTATTAAATGCCGCAAATGCCAAGCCACTTCCATCAAAAGAATTCAGGCCAGAACTAGGAACAGGCTTGGGTTATTACCAGTTTTTAGGTGATGTGCGCACTACAGATTCAAGGTCTCATTTTGCAAGTTCAGTCGTTTACAGTTTTTACGCTGCTCGTAGAATCACAGACTGGTTGGATTTTGGACTTAGGTATTCTACTGGAGTAATGGTTGGAGCTGAAACTGGTCCCGAACGATATTTGAATTTTAAATCTATCATACATGAAGGGTCAGGTTATTTCGCTTACGACTTTTCCAATCTTTTTCAAGAATCAAAAATATTGAAACCGTATTTTTCCATAGGATTGTCCTTTTTTGAATTCAATAACAAAGGAGATTTATACGATGCCAATGGTAATGAATATCACTATTGGAACGATGGCAGCATTCGAACAGCAGCTGAGAATTCAACGCAAGCAGCAAATGCGGTTAAGATTCAACGTGATTACGTGTATGAAACCGATTTAAGGAAGGCCGATCTCGATGGATTTGGTAGATATACTCAAATGGGCTTCGGAATTCCGGTAGGTTTAGAATTAGAATTTAATGTCTCTTCTCGCTTTTCCTTTAGGATGGGATCGATATATACCTATGCCTTAACAGATTTATTAGATAATGTAACGGAAAACAGTACAGGTAATCGAGCAGGAGAAAAAGGAGGAGACCATTATTTGCAACATAAGCTCTCCGTGCATTACGATTTGTTCAATAAACTTAGAAAGGTTGAAATTGAAGATTTTGAATTTGTTGACTATTTGGCTTTGGATATAGATGACGATGATAAAGACAAGGTAATTAATGAGTTCGATTTATGTCCGTACACTTTAAAGGATGTTGATGTTGATGCGAAAGGTTGTCCAAAGGATATTGATGAAGATGGTATTGCTGACTTCTTAGATGAAGATAATGGGACAGAACTTGATTCAAATGTTAATGAACAAGGTATTGCTTTAGATGCTGATGACTACTTGTATTGGTACATGAAGTACATAGATTCATTGAACGTGCCGAAAGAAGTTTTGGAGAGAATCGCTGGAAAAAGACAAAGGCCTGCTAGGTACAGAGTGTTTCTAAAAGAGTTTGAGGAAGGTGAGCTGATTGTTGATGAGGTGTTAGACCAATTTTCTTTTGAATCTGATATTAATGTGTTTACAGACAAGAATAAAAAGACCATCTATACAGCTGGTGAATATTCCTCTCAAGCAAAAGCCGAAGAGAGAAAGAACAAGTTAATAGAACAAGGAATAAAAGATGCTCAAGTTGTTGTTTTTGATGACGATGATGAGATGATGAAAGCAGACGACTGGAATAAACTTGCCGGCCGACAAATGGATGATCGATTCAAAGAAAGTTTAGAAAAAGTAAAAAATCTTGACGGAATGTTTGCCGTGAAATTAGGGTCAAGTTCTGTTGGAGCTAATTCAATGGACAAAGCAAAGTATTTGCAGGACCCAAAGGTGCTTATGTTGGCAGGAGGTCAAGAAACAATAGACTATATAATAGGGCCATTTATCGATACTGTTGCTGCAGCACAATCAGTTATAGACTATGAAGAGAAAGGGTTTTCGAATGCAAAAGTAGTGAAAATCAGCAATGGAAAAGCAGTGCAACCAGAGGCAATAACTGAAGAAGATAACATACCTCTTTCCAATGAAGAACTTGGAGATTTTGCAAAGTTAAAAGAGTTGGATGGCTTATTACTGGTGAAAGTAGGAACTGTTGACAAAAAAACTACTCTTGATGAAAGACAAAAATTATTAAGCGAACCAGGATTAGTGTCGGTTACTAATTCAGATAAGTCGGTAGATTTTATGTACGAGAAAGGATACATGACAAAAGCATCCGCTAGAGATAAAAAAGCTGCGTTCATACAAAGAGGTTTTGCAAATCCTAAGTTGGTGAAACTGTTTGTGCAAAAACGAGAGTTGAGACCATTAATGAAAGAGGAATTAAACAACAAGTACGCAATTTTACTTGGATCGTACAAGAAAGGAATTCCGGATCAAGAAGTGGATCGTATTTTAAGTGTTTCCGATGCAAGGCAGGTGGAGAGCTATGATCCTAGTGTAAATAATTATATAGTTGGTGTATACGAGAACCAAGAAGAAGCAAAAGAAAGAATATTGGAACTTGCTTTTCAAGGCTTCAATACTAGAGTTGTCAAATACGAGGGCGACCAAGTCTTACCAGCAGAAAGTTTGCCTATGTTTGATTCGACAGAACAAAAAATAATTAATTCAAGTAAATCAGCAGCAGCAATTATGACTGATCAAGCTGTATTTAGAGTGCACATAGGAGCGTTCAGTACTGCTATTCCAGCGGGCAAGTTTAAAAATGTTGAGGTATTGAGTTTTAAATCACCTAAAGGCGTGACTAAGTACTTGACAGAAGGATCGGTAACATACCGTGAAGCTTACGTTGAAAAGCTTAGGCTTAAAAAATCAGGTTTTGTTGATGCATTTGTAGTTGCACATAAAGATGGAAAAAACATTCCATTGAAGGATTTAGTGAATGACGAAGAATTCAAAAGAGTTAAAGAAGAGCTAGGGACTGGTGATTTTTATGAAAGGGGTGACATTGTGTACAAAGTACAGGTGGGAGCGTTCAAAGACTTTTCGGCCGAGCATAGTAAGTTGAGAGGGTATGAAAATGTGGAAATGGAGATTTATGGCGATTACAAAAGGGTATTAACAGGTGTGTTTTATTCCTATCCTGAAGCGACGGAATACAAAGAAAAATTGGTCAAGGAAGCTGGGTACACTGGTGCCTTTGTGGTTGCTTATAGCAAGGGACAGCGGTTATCGCCTACTGGTGTTAATCCTAATGTGGTGGAATTAGGTGAAGGAGGAAAGGACATCATACCAGAAAGAATACCAGGGTTAGTAATAAGGGTTCAAATTGGATTGTACAGAGGTGCGCCTCCAGCCAATGTGGAACTCATGATGGCGCAACTGGACGAAAAACTTTCAAAAGAACCTACCCAACAAGGTATCACTAGGTACATGGCAGGTGAATTTGACGATCCAATGGCTGCAACTGCCTACAAGCAAGTGTTGCGTGAAAAAGGGTTTAAAGGAGCATTTCTAGTCGCTTACTACAACAGCAACAGGATTGACATCAAGAAAGCCATTGAAATGGCAAAGAAAAATAATTAAAATCGGGTAACCTTCTGCTATTCTACTTGTTGTACAGATATTCTTTTTTAAGTACTTTTAATCTATACATGAATAGGTCTGTTCAGTTTCTTTTGGTTTTAGTGTTTTTGCTCGGGAGTGTCAATGTTTCCACTGCTAAAGCAGTGTTTATTCCTAACGGAGGACAATGGCATGAAAATGCATTAATGAAATGTGACCTTCAAGGAGGATCAGTATTCATGGAAAAAGATGGGTTTACTTTTTCTTTTTATGATCAATCTACTTTTCATAATCTTCACGAGGGTGGACAAGATTCTGTGCTACATTTTCACGCCTTTAAGATGGCATTTTTGGGATCGAATTCTGATGTTCAAGTTCAATTGGAAGAGAAAACAGAGGGAGCGTATAATTATTTTATAGGTGATGATCATGACAATTGGGCCAGCAATCTGGTTGGAGGAAAGAAGGTAACGTATTATGAATTGTATGATAAAATTAACCTGTCAGTATACCAATCTGCTGGGGGTTTGAAGTACGAGTTTTTTGTTCTGCCGGGTGGCAATACCAATGACATTCAAATACAGTTTTCAGGTCTTGACAGTCTTGGATTAATTCGAAATCAAATTCATCTTTTCACATCCTTAGGGAAAATTATTGATGAGTCGCCTTACGTTTATCAGAATGACTCAGCAATGGAAATAAAATCGAATTATGTATTAGACCAAAATATTTTAAGTTTTGCTATTACAGAAAAGTTTGATCATACTGACACTTTAGTTGTTGATCCTGAGCTTATATTCTCTACCTATTCGGGTTCTTTCTCGGATAATTTTGGGTACACAGCCACGTACGATAATTTAGGATTTTTATACGCAGGAGGTTCTGTGTTTGGACCTTCCTACCCAGTCACTTTAGGTGCTTATGATATAACATTTAATAGTTATAAAAAGGTAGATGGGAATTCAGGTACTTGGGGGGAATTTTGGGGAATTTCAGACATGGGAATTTCGAAATATGATACGTCGGGAACAAAGATGATCTATTCAACCTATGTAGGTGGTTCTTTTTGTGAGTTGCCAACTAGTCTTGTGGTTAATGATAGAGGTGAGCTTTATATATTGGGTAGCACGAGTTCTTCAGATTACCCCACATCTGCAACGGGTTATGATCAGGTGTTTAATGGCGGTGACACGGTGGACTTGACAAATGGTGTTTTTGTGAACTACGTAAACGGGTCAGATTTAGTGGTGACAAAATTGAGCGCAGATGGTTCAGCCTTGCTCGGATCAACATTTTTAGGAGGTGACGGGAATGATGGCTTAAATTTTAACGCAAGTCTGAGGTATAATTATGCCGATGAGCTAAGGGGTGAAATTCTGCTAGATGGAAAACAAGAAGTGTATGTTGTATCGTCTACTAACTCCACTAATTATCCTGTAACTACTGGAGCACATCAGACTGTTTTTGGTGGTATTCAGGATGGTGTAATTACCAAATTTAATACTGATTTATCTAATATTTTGTGGAGTTCTTATATAGGAGGAAGTGACATTGATGCTTTGTATTCTGTAGTTTTAGATAAGGATGACAATCCGTACGTAGCGGGAGGAACAGTTTCAACGGATTATCCAACAACGGCAGGGTCATATTCGCCAGCGTATTCAGGGGGTAGAAGTGATGGTGTCATTACCCATTTTGACAAAACGGGAGCTTCAATTTTAGAGTCCACCTTTTATGGTTCGGATGAATATGATCAGATTTATTTTATTGAAAAGGACAAAAGTGGAAGTATTTACATTTACGGACAAACAGAAAAGTATGATAGTACTTTCATTGACAATGCTCTTTACTCTAAGGTGGGAAGTGGGATGTTGTTGTCAAAATTTGATTCTTCTTTGACTACTCGTCATTGGTCAACGATATTTGGCTCAGGAATAAATTCTGTTGATTTAAGCCCAACAGCTTTCATGGTTGATTTGTGTGATAAAATATATTTATCAGGATGGGGAGGAAGTACCAATTTTCCTAGCGCAAACAATCAATTGGTGAATGACGCTTCGTTAATGAATGGACTAGAAACCAAGATGCTTAGTTCCGGCGGGATTGATTACATCGACAGTACAAGTTTAGGAAGTGATTTTTACTTGATGATGCTAGAAAAGGATGCGTCAGCACTTAATTACGCTACTTTTTTTGGAGGTAATCAAAGTAATGAGCATGTGGATGGAGGAACCAGTAGGTTTGATCCAAAGGGGAAAATATATCAAAGTGTATGTGCTGGGTGTGGCGGGAACAATGATTTCCCTATAAAGCCTGTGGGTACAGCTCATTCGTCTACAAACAACGGTAATTTCTTTGACTACTTTGATAACAACTACGGACCTAACTGTAATAATGGGTTGTTCAAATTTGATTTTAGGATTCCTACCATTGTGGCAGACTTTATTGTCCCTAATGTTGGTTGCTTAGATACTAATTATCATTTTTTAAATACAAGTAATGTTAGAGATTCGACGACCTACTTATGGTCCTTTGGAGATGATTCTACAAGTACCATTAAAAACCCAAGTCACAAGTATTTAAATTCAGGAACTTACGTTGTTAAACTTATAATTCGTGATCCTACGTCCTGTAATTTAGGCGACAGTATTTCGAAAATCATCACCTTGAGGGACGATAGTTTAATTCTTTCAAAACAGGACACTTCTTGTATAGGAGATTCTTTGCAAATTGACCTTGGTTTAATCTTTCCAATTTCAGCTCTTTACAGTTGGTCACCAGGTTCATTGTTTAGTGATTCAGCCACTTATTTGCCCAAAGTACTCACAGACAGCTCGTTGAATTTAACGTTGATTGTTACATCAGAACCAGGTTGCGCAGACACTGTATTGTATCCAATTTATGTCCCTGATTATGTATTGAAATTGTCTGATACCATTGCTTGTGTTGGAGACACCATATTAAATTATGTGGAGTCTAATCCAAATTTTGTCTCCTACCAATGGTCGGTTGATACAAGTTTTTCAAGTCAGTTGAACTTGCTCTTAACAGATACTTCATTCATGTACCCTGTAATTGAAGTTGACACGGTGTTTTATGTCAAAGTGATTGATCTTAGTGGTTGTGAGTTCATTGATTCACTGACTATTAAAGGTATTAACTTTGATTTGGAATTAAGTTCAGACACCATCGTTTGTGATACCAATAGGGTGCGTGGAAATGTCCTTAATTATAATTTAGGGCAACTAGACAGTATTGCATGGTCTCCAAATGGTAAAATATTTGAAGGAATTGATTCCACTTCTGCTTTGTTAGGTCTTGATTATGGTACTAATGAGTTCTTGGTTTATGCAAGAGACACTTTTGGTTGTGTTGATGTTGATACTCTTAATCATGTATTAAGATCTGACAGCTTGACTTACGCGAAAATAGACACTTCATGTGAAGGAGATTCTTTACAAATTGATCTTCCTTTAAGCTTTTTGCCATCCAGCACCTATTTATGGACACCTGGGATATTATTTTCTGATTCAACAATATACCTTCCTAAAGTATTGACAGATAGCACAGTGAGTTTAGGTCTTGTGGTTACAGAGGTTCTAGGTTGTACCGATACAATTTTGTACCCAATATTTGTTCCAACGCACAAATTAGCACTATCTGATTCAATTGTATGTTTTGGAGATACTGTTTTAAATTTCGTTCAATCAGATCCAAGTTTTGTCATGTATCAATGGTCGACTGACACTTCTTTTTCAGATCAACTGAATGTGTTAAATACTGATACAGCATTTTCTTATGTTGTGGCAGAAGGAGATACTACTTTTTATATCAAAGTAACAGATGTTACTGGTTGTGAATTTATTGATTCTCTGCAAGTTGTTGGTGTCAATTTTCAAATTGAAACAAACTTAGACACCATTGTTTGTGATTTCGTTCCTGTTTGGGAGCATATTTTGAATCACCAAATGTCAAGGTTGGACAGCATCGCTTGGTCACCCACTATTCATGTTATTCAAGGTGTAGATTCAACTCATGCATTGTTGAAGTTATATGATTACGTAAGTGAATACCAGGTTTTTGCGAGAGATACTAATGGTTGCGCTGATATAGACACTATCAAAATTGTTGACAGCAGCTTAAACCTAGATTTATCTGATACCACAATTTGTTTTGGAGATACCATTCAACTTGGATTTGAATTGAGTCATAATCCACTTTACACATATGAATGGATTCCAAATGTAATATTTGAAAAGGATTCATTAAAGACCAAGGCGGCATTAAAAGATTCAGTCAAATTGCAGTTGATCGTCGATAATAGTTTTTGTATTGACACGGTAAATCAGTTTGTTTCAGTAAATAAAATTGTCATTACTTCGGCTATTGATAGCCTCTTGTGTAATAATTTGCAATCGATGTTAGTTGAAGTAGTTGGTGAGGATACCTTGACCTATTATTGGTACAATGATTCTACATTACTGGATACTATTCAGAATGGAGTAGGGGTAAAAACTTACGATTTTGTTCCGCCAAATGGTGAAACCATTCTGTACATCCAAGCTCAAGATGATTTCGGATGTCAGGATTCGGCTGAAATAAAAGTGAGGTCTTCCTTTTTTGAGTTAACGTATCCAAGAGACTCTACCTTATGTTTGAACGATACAGTTGTGCTTGCCCCTGAGGAAGACTTGAGCGAAATGGGATCTATGAAGTTTGCTTGGAGTCCATCGGAGGTCATTCACTCAGACACTACCTTAAGTTCAGTTCAAGTGTACGATCCTGAAAACGGTCAGTGGACCATCAAAGTTGTTGCTGAAAACGAACATGGGTGTGAAGATGTTGATTCGATTATTTTGAGTTTCTCTTCTTTAGACACTACAAAAATTAGCGCAACAGTAACGCCTGAAACGATTCTCGATACAGAATCTGCAGTGATTGAAGTCACCCCAGAAAATTACAAGTATTCGATTTCTCCAGAAGAAGATGAAACAACTCAGGAAGAAAATAGCTTTACCGTATTTCCAAAGGAAAGTAAAACTTACTTGTTGACCGTGATTGATAGTCTTTACAATAAATGCCGGAACATTACCTCAGTAAGCATCGAAGTGTTAAAGTTTGTTTGCGATGATCCTTACATATATGTTCCTAATGCATTCACACCAAATGGTGATGGTGAAAATGACGTGTTATTTGTTCGTGGTAAAAACATCACAAAATTGTACTTTGCTATTTTCAACAGGTGGGGACAAAAGGTATTTGAAACCGAATTGCAACACGTAGGTTGGGATGGTTTGTACAAGGGAATGAAGATAGATCCCGCAGTGTACGATTACTATTTAAAGTATGAGTGTGAAGGGGAGGAGGAGCATTTCAAAAAAGGAAACATCACTTTAATTAGGTGATGGTAAGATAATTTCTTACGTCATGATCATGTCTCGTAGTTCAATTATACCTTCCCTACAATTTTATCAGAGGGTACATAATAACGTTAATAAAGAATTCAGCTTTAAGCATAAATTAGTTTCTTTGCAATCGAATTGGTTATGACGGTAAAACAACAAATATTCAGCGCATTATTTCTATCCTTGTATGCTTTAGCTATTCTACGTCCCTATACTCCTTATGTCAATTATTACTTAAACAAGGAGCAAATTGCGGAAGAGAAGTGTATTAACAAGGATAAACCTAAACTTGAGTGTGATGGAAAATGTTATTTAAAATCACAAGTGATTAGCATGCAAAAAGAGGATGACAGCAGTCCAGTTGTGGTGGATTTGGAGGTGGAAAAGTACATCCATGATGGCGTAATATACTATGATGTAGAGATACTAAGTCAAAGCAGAGACAAGAAAAAAATGATGTCGATTGGTGGTTTTAATGTGCTACACAGGTGCTTTTCTGTTTCCGAGCCACCTCCCCAGTTTCAGTCTGAATATGTATTAATGGTCAGCTGTTTTTGCTGATTTCATTGGCTTTGGTAGCTGCTGAATAAAATATTTAAGACTCACTACAAACTAAGATTTCGATGAAAAAAATTACAACCCTACTATGGGTAATGCTGTTATGCATGGCTACTGCTGTT
>JBLIAZ010000069.1:0-11609 GCA_047631875.1 Saprospiraceae bacterium | reverse complement strand
AACATAATCAAGACAATGTAAACTGACTTCTTTTTGAACATGAAAATTAAGCTTAACGAGTTTCTTTTTCCTCTTTGACTTTAGTGATCCAAAAAAGGACTACGAATACTGCCAAACAGTACAACAAGGTAGCGATCTTTGCAGCGCCTGTCCACTCTTTTAGGTAATTATTTACTAACAAGGCTACAGCCACACTAAATAAGGAGAACAGGAAGAATACAATAGCCACTTTATCATCTTTTAACCCCATATAGGACATGTGATGAGTAGTGTGGTCTTTCCCACCAATAAAGGGACTCTGCTTTTTAGTTAACCTGTTGATTACAACGATGATCGTGTCAACAATGGAGGGTAAAAACATCAGTAAAGGTAAGATCGAACTTGCAAACCATCCGTCAGAAGTATTGGAGAAATCATTCCAAAAAAAGTAGATCCCAATTGCCGCTAAAAAAACACCTAAAAATTGACTCCCGGTATCACCCATGTACATTTTGGAAGGGTGCCAATTAAACCTAATAAAGCCTAGCAGAGAAGCTAACACGCCGGTTAGTAACCAAAAATAAAAATGATTATATGCTCCTTCAAAAGCTAGAATAAGTAAAGCACCTATAATTACACCTATTGACACGACAGTTGTGATTGCATCCATGTTATCCAACATGTTGATTGAATTCATCATTCCAACCACCCACAATACTGTCAACGCTTGATTTAAGAATTCGATATCAAAAATATTAATGCAATTGTCTGTAAAAACCAAAATGACTCCGCAAGCAACTTGTCCAAAAAACTTCAACACTGGACGTGTATTATATGCATCATCAGCAAGTCCAATTAAAAACCCGAGGCTCGTTGCAATTAAAACGCCGAAAAAAGATTGAATCACTGCTTCCTCTTCAAAAAACGAAGTATACAACGCAAAAGAAACCAAGAATACGATATAAAATGAAATACCTCCAAAAGCAGGTTTTGAAGTGGCACCCCAACGAATTACAGCACCGCCACCCTTGCTATTTTTAGTACCCAGTGTACCAGAGAACTTTACAAACAACCCATTTATCAAATAGGAAAAAACAAAGGTAAAACCGAAAAATAAAAGATGTTGCATGTGGCTACTTAATGATTTGCAAAAGTATGAGTTTTTCCTATTAAAACAAATCTTTTAAGCCAGAAAAAGAAATCCCCTGCTTGTCTTTACTTGAAAGAAATGGCGATTTACAATTCCAATTAATCCCCAATGATTTGTCGTCCCATTTCAAACAAACCTCACTCTCTTTGTTGTAATAATTAGATACTTTGTAAAAAAACAATGTGTTGTCTTCAAGAGTTAAAAAACCATGAGCAAAACCTGGAGGAACCCACAACATTAACAAATTTTTTCCGCTTAAGACGACAGACTCATGTTTACCGTAAGAAGGGGAATCTTGCCTCAAATCCACAATGACGTCAAGTACACTTCCGCTGATTACTCGCACTAATTTACCCTGTGAATAAGGATTTTTTTGAAAATGCAAACCTCTTAAGACATGCTTTTCGCTTAGTGACTGGTTGTCTTGAACGAAGTTCACATCACCAAGTATCGATTTTAATTTAGCCTGGTTAAAGCTTTCATAAAAACTTCCCCTGCCGTCTTGAAAAACATCAGGCTCTATGAGTTTTGCTCCATTAAGAAACTCGTTTATCACCCTCATTTTCTTCTTCTTAGCAAACGTGACAAAGCTGTGTTTTTCTTTTTCGGAACATCCTCATAGTAACCAGAAGAATAGCCGTAACCATAGCCGTAACCATAGTCGTAGCCGTAGCCGTAGCCGTAGCTTCCCCTTTTCTCTACCCCATTTAAAATCACTGATAAATTTTTAATTTTTTCGGTAGTCTTCAAGTTTGAGATGTTATTCAAGAAAAACTTTTTAGAAATTCCAGCACGAAGTACATAAATAGGGTAATCTGCATTTTGTAATATTGGAAATGCATCTGTAACAATACCTACTGGAGGATTATCAATCATTATCACATCGTAGGTCAATTTTAACTCTGCAATTATTTCCATCATCCTCTTACTAAGAATTAATTCTGATGGGTTAGGAGGGATAGGACCTGCGGTTATAAAATCAAGATTATTCATAGGGCTATTTTGAATCACATCGTTCAATGTCGACTTTCCGATTAATACTGAACTCATTCCCGTTGTGTTTTGCACATTGAACCCCAGGTGAATTTTTGGTTTTCGCAAATCTAAATCAATGACAACCACCTTCTTTTCAGAAAAAGCAATTATCCCACTTAAGTTCATGGCTACAAATGTTTTCCCTTCACCAGAAACAGTTGAAGTTACAGCAATGACCTTAGGCCCTTCGCCACTTGATAAAAATTGTAAATTTGAACGAATGGATCGAAATGCCTCAGACATGAGTGACTTTGGGTTTTTATTTACCAACAACTGTGAAACAGGCATCACCCCTTCATAGGAAGGAACCATTCCTAATGTCATGATACCAGGGTGTTTTGAAATGTCTTTTGCATTCGAAATCGTGTTATGAAGCAAATATTTCACAACCATGATTAACAACCCAAATATCAAAGCTCCTCCAACGAAATAAATGTACAGGGTGTTTTTTGCAGGAAGTATTGGCTCTGTAGGCGTTTTAGCTGATGATATTATTTCATTATCTGAAATAAACCCAGCCCTAACCATCTCGTACTCAGCTTTTTTAGACAGTAATTTCGTAAAATACTCTCTGTTAATTTGATACATTCGAGACAAATGAAGGAAATCTTTATCGTAAGAATAATCATCTACTAAATCACCATCAACACTTAAATACCTGTTTTTACGTTCGTCTAGTACTAGAATTTCATTTTTCTGTTCTTCAATTAACCCTACTAATATTTCACGTAAGTCTCTTTTTTCAAGTTCAATCTTAAAGTCTAACTCTTTAAACTCATAACTAGCTTCCTTGATTCTCCAATTTTGATTCCTTTTTTCATGCAACAAAGACTTTAGGTTACTACTTACTGATTGAATGTACTTGTTCTCTGGTGAAGAAATTATTTTCGCGTATAACTCTGTCGTGCTAGCATTGTCATCTAGCAGCTTAACAAAACCATCAAAACCACGCAAGTTCTTTTTAAGAGTTATTTTCTCTATTTCAAGTTTCTCGACCAGCTCCCCTACTAATTGTACATTTTCAAGTCCTAAATTCTTATCGCCAAACTTCCTGTAAGGTTGTAAAAGTCGTTCATAGTGGTTAATACTAGCATTAACTTTATCAATTTTTTCATTTGTAAAGGCGATCATCTGATTAGCTCCCTCCTTTTTCTTTTCGACATTAAAAATTAGAAATTGTTCGGCCAAAGAGTTGGCTAAATCCGAAACTTTTGTTGCAGAGCTTCCTTTAAATTTTATACCAATCGTTTTAGCGTTTCCATCAACTACTTTAACATCAAGTAATTTATAATTACTATTAATGACGTGGCTTTTTGAATTTATCACGAAATAAAAACTATTACTTATTCCAATCAAATCATCAATTCTGGAAGGAGAAACAATTAATTTGAGCTCCAAGCTAGGTGTCGATGCCCATTGATTGATTGGAAGGACCTGTGAATACATAGTATCACCTGACTCATAATAAATTATTGCAGCAATTTTAGATACAAACTCAACATGAATTGGCACTTGAAAAACCACATTGTCCTTTACCTGATGTTTTACTTGAAACTGCGATAATTTATAACTTTCAGAATCCATTACCTTACCTCTTGTAAAATAACTTACGTTCAGAGGAAGGTGAGCCGTAGACTTTTCAAATAATTTCAGTGATTTTATCCTCGTTACTTCGCCAATGATATTTGACTCATAAATATTTTCATACTTCATCATTCGTCCAATCTCGTTCCTTTCATCAATCTTAACAACGGCCATCGATTCATATACAGGTTTTGAATAACGAATCGTTAGCTTAGCAGTAACAAAGCCTAGAATCACCAGCAAGATTAGCCAAATAAAATTTTTCCTGACAATAGCAATTGCCAGACCGATCTCAAATTCATCGTTAATTAGTGATGACTTAGGGTTCTCCATTAATTTCCGGTATTAAATAAGCTATACACCAACAATGATGTCGTTAATATACTCAAAACACTAGCTACATCAGAGGTGAAAATTGATGCGTAATTTATGAATGGTTCGATATAAATTATATCACCTGCTTGCATTGCAAGCTCAGCATCTCTCATACTTTCCAGAGTTGATAAATCTATCTTGTACACTTTAGGATTTTTTAAATCTCCTCTAATTATTTTTATTTTACTCGCATTACTTTGGCCAGGAATTCCTCCAATATTAGCTAGCACTTCAAATAATGTGGTCTTTTGATTCTGCAACACATATACCGAAGCACTTGACAAACCACTAAAAACATATATACGCCGATTATCAATTTCAGCCATCACAAATGGTGATTGAAATTGAGCCTCTAGTATTCGTTCGAAGTGACCTTCCAGCTCCTCCAGGGTCATTCCCACCACTTTAACCTTCCCTATAATAGGTACTTTAATTGTGCTGTCTGACCTCACTTTAAATGAGTTACGCGTACCATTGCTCCCATTAGCCTCCACTCCAGCAGCACCGCCAGTTAAGGACATGAAATTATAGCCATCATTTGCAAACAAATTAAGTTTGATCGCATCGTCAACAGCAATTTTATACTCTTGAATCAAGCTGGTCGTATCAAATTTACTGTACTTGTAATCCAAGGGTGTTTTAAACATCCTTCCTTTTGTTATAGACAAAGTAGAACATGAAGAGAAACCAACAATAACGAGCAACACTCCAATAAACTGAAATAATTTTTTCATTTTCTCAATAATTCTCTATATAATTTCGCAACATCCTTTGCCAAACGTTCGGTACTGAATTTTTCACGAACATGCTCCCAACCTTTTTTTGCCATCCGCACCCTTAATTCATCATCTTCCAACAAACATAATAGATTTTTCGCATATGTCTGCACATCTCCAACCTCACTTAACAAGGCTGTCTCTCCTTCAATAACGATATTCTCTATCCCACCAACATTAGTGCTTATAATTGGGTTGTTAGCAGCTTGCGCCTCAATTAGACTCACCGGTGTCCCTTCATTCAAACTACTTAACGCCACAATGTCAAGTCCCGCATTCACGTAATCAATTTCTTTAATCCAAGAGGTAAAACTCAACAACTTGGTGTTCTCTGTAAAACCACTGACGCAAAAGGGGATGTCAAGTTGCCCTGCCTTGTCTAATAAACCTCTTTTGTCCTCGCCATCTCCTACAATAAATACCTTAATCTTTTTTGTGGTTTTACCAGACACTGTCTTAATTGCATCCAAAAAAAAATTGTGGTTTTTTACCGGAACTAGCCTTCCAATGATACCAATTGCAATTTCGTCTTCTGCAACATTATAGTCACTGCGGAACCTCTTTCTTTTTTCTTGAATATTATCCTGAAACTTAGACAAGTTAAATCCTAATGGAATAACTTTTATTTTATCAATAGCGGCAATGTTATGTTCAATCCCCAATTCCTCTTTTTGCTTGTCTGAAATAGCAATGATGCAAGTGCTCTTTTTAGACAAGGAGCGCTCAATTTTTTTAAAAATTGATGTTTTCAATTTATTAAAGTAGGAATGAAATACATGTCCGTGAAAAGTATGTAAAATCACTGGAACACCACAAGATGCTGCTGCCAGACGTCCTAAAGTCCCTGCTTTGGAAGCATGAGTATGGACAATATCCGGTTTAAATTCTAATATTATTTCTTTGATTTTATTGTACGCTTTCACATCATCAATGATGTTAATTGCCCTTCTCATTTCAGGAATAACGATGGGCTTTAACCCTAATTCATCCAGTATGTAGTGAGAACCAGCTTCACTCTCGTCAATTTCTCCCCCTACCAATAAAGTCTCAAATTCTTCAGGCAAATACTTTGACAGGTACGCAGCATTGTACGTAGGGCCTCCCAAATTAAACCTGTTAATAATCCTCAATACCTTAATCATGCTTCAATGTAATTGCTGCAAAAGTATCAAAAAAATCAATGTTAACCGTTGCTTTCCTTGATTAGTACACCAAAAATAAATATTTTGCAATCAAAAGAACTAGTTGTTAAATTCCTTAACTTTATTGCAACAATTTTAAGAAAGATGAAAACAGCTTTAAACTTCCTTTTGATGTCAATATTTATAGTGGCACTGAGTTCTTGTATCACTAAGAAAAAACAAAAATGTAATGATTGTCCAACTTTTGGATCAAAAAATGAGGTCACGGTTGATGACAATAGGTACTAGTAAAAGATACATTAGCCCTGAAATTGTCAGTTGGGTCAATGAAAAAGTCATCCAAGAGCACATCATTTTCAAGATAGTAAATCCCCGAAAAAGAAAACTTGGTGATTACCGATTTTACATTAAAAAAAAGCAACACCAAATCACCATCAACAACGATTTGAATGAAGAGTTATTTTTTTTAACCTTCATTCACGAGCTGGCACATAAAAAGGCGTTTGACGAATACGGACGAAGAATTAGGCCTCATGGTGCAGAATGGAAACATTGTTTTCGAACTCTTTTGATGGAAGGAATAAAAGTAACTACAAACTCGAAAGTTATTGAAACACTTAACAATAGTGTCATTAGTCCTCGTGCATGCATACATATAAAAGACGAGTCTTACCTTGGATTGACCGTTGCTGATTTACAACTAAATGACTCCTTTAAACTAAATAATTCAAAGAAAATATACATACTAAAAGGGAAAAGACGCACCAGATACAGTTGCATTGCCAAAAAGAACAATGCACAATATTCTGTCTCATCGGATGCGCAAGTAACTAAATGTAATTGATACCTTTGCAAAAATATTTTATTTATGAATAATAATTACGCAGTAATCATGGCAGGTGGGGTTGGAAGCCGGTTTTGGCCAATGAGCACCACTGCAACTCCCAAGCAATTTTTAGATGTACTTGGAACTGGAAAAACCCTGTTACAACTTACTTTTGACAGGACTGCTCAACTTTGCGATAAAGACAACATATATATTGTTACCAACAAAGAATACGAAGACATTGTAAGTACGCAACTACCTGATTTACCAAAAGAAAACATATTGTCAGAGCCGTGCAGACGGAACACAGCTCCATGTGTTGCTTATGGTTGTTATAAAATATACAACAAGAACGAAAATGCAAAAATTTTAATTGCCCCTTCTGATCACTTGATTTTAAACGAATCCAGCTATTTAGAGGTCATCAATAAAGGCTACCAAGCAAGTGAAAACGATGTGCTTGTTACCTTGGGCATTAAAACAACTCGCCCCGATACTGGATATGGATATATTGAATCTTCTACTGAAAAACTTGATGGGTTTTCAGATTTTAGCATGGTGAAACAGTTTACAGAAAAGCCCCAAATTGACAAGGCTAAAATATTTCACGCTGATAAAAACTACTATTGGAATTCGGGGATGTTCATTTGGAGCGCGAAGGCCATCGTCAAATCATTTGAGGAACATTGTCCTTCATTACATGACATATTTTCGAAAGGTAACGAGCACTACAATACTTCAACCGAGGACAATTTTATCGCACAGGCTTACAATAAATGCGAAAGTATATCAGTTGATTATGCCATCATGGAAAATGCTCAAAACGTATACGTACTTCCTTGCGACATTGGCTGGACAGACCTAGGTACTTGGGGAGCGTTACATGGTACTTTAAACAACGATCAAAATGGCAATGCACTTCTTGGGAAAAACATCATTACATACGGCGCAAGCATGAACATGATTGCAAACACCGAAAATAAGCTGATGGTCATACAAGGTTTGAAAAATCACATCGTAGTGAATACGGACAAAGCATTGCTAATTTGCGAAAAAGACAACGAACAAATGATAAAGCAATTTGTAAATGACTTAGGTCAAAACGAAGCTTATAAAAACCTCATTTAAATGCTTTTAGCCATTGACGCTGGTAATACCCAATTAAAGATGGCCGTTTTCAAAAACGACAGGCTCGAGGAGAGCACTGTCATTGCTTACGAAAATTCTGATTTTGATAGTAAGCTAAAACATTGGCTTTCAAAGGATATTCAAACGATAGGTCTTGTGAGTGTTAAAGAATATAATTTGACTGAAAAAATTATTTCTTTTTCAAAAAGCAACGTTAGCCTTGTTGATATGACATTTAATTTCCCTTTTAAAATCAACTACACCAGCCCCGAAACTCTTGGAATTGATCGAATAGTAGCTTGCGCCGGAGCATACGCTCTTAACAAACAACAAGGAAGTCTGTTGGTTATTGATGCAGGAACGTGCATTACGTATGACGTAGTAAATGATAAAAAACAACATGAAGGAGGTGCAATTTCGCCCGGCATAACTATCAGAAGCAAGTCTTTGAACCGCTACACTGCAAAACTACCCCCTGTAGAGATCACTCAAAAAGAAATTGATACTATTGGTAAAAACACAAAGGAAGCGATTACATCAGGCATTTTGAATGGAGTACAGTATGAAGCGCAAGGTTTTATTCAGCACATAAAATTAAAGTATCCCGACCTTAAAGTTTTTTTAACAGGTGGAGATGCATTTTTTTTTGAGGATGCTTTAAAAAGTAGCATCTTTGCCGAAGAAAATTTAGTACTAATTGGTATCAACGAATTAATGAAAATCAATGCTTAAAATTAATGTCCTTAGCATATTAACCTTTTTATGCTTGAACTTGCTAAGCCAAGGTAATTCTCCTTATTCCGAACTAGGCATAGGAGGAATAACTCAATCTACATTTCAGAGTAACTTTAGCACAGGAGGATTAAGTACCACCTACGACAGCAGGTACTTTATTAATCCTGAAAACCCAGCTTCTTATGGAAAGATAAAATACACCGTAGGTGAAGCTGGATTATATTACTCCAACAATTATTACAGTGATTCTACAGGAACAGGTACTAACAGTAGTTTTAATATCGGACATTTTGGCTTTGCTTTCCCTATATTGTCAAACATGGGGGTTGCTTTAGGTATCATGCCGTATTCAAAAACGGATTACAATTACAGCTTCAACGACGTCAATCAAGACAACTTGTCGATCAAAAGAAAATTTAAAGGAAAAGGAAACTTGTCTCAATTGTTTTTGGGTACAGGATTTTCCATTAATAACTTTTCGTTTGGGGTCAACGGAAAATATATTTTTGGCGAACTAACCAAAGCTGAACACCTTGAATTTCTGAGCGGTGATTTTACCAACATCAGAAACCAAGAAATCACCTTAGTACGAGGCCTAACTGCTCAAGCTGGGGCTATCTATGAAATCCCTGTAGGAGAAAAGCATACTTTAAAACTAGGTGGAACTTTTAATTTAGGCAACAACATTGCAGCAAACAAATATCAAGTGATTAACAATTACTCCAGCAGTACCGCGACAGTTGATAATGAAGTTGTAGTTATTGAAAATCACACTGAGGGGACGGTTTTGTTGAACACTGAAAGCGACCCAACAAAACAAGACATCACATTACCTCATGAGTACAAAGCAGGCATATCATTTTCGAAAAAAGGCCGGTACTATTTAGGGTTAGATTATAAAAATAGCGCTTGGGATGTGTTTAAAATTGGGGGTATTTCTCAAGGGATGGCGAGACAACAAAACCTTATCTTAGGAGGGGAATACATTCCTAACAAGGATGCAAAAGGAATTGAAAACTATTTTAAATCAGTTATTTACCGTGCCGGAATAAATTACGGAAACTCTTCTATTGTAACAAACGGGGAGCAACTCACAGAATATGGCATCAAATTTGGATTAGGCTTTCCGCTTAAGAAGTATAAATATGAATCGGAAAAATTTGGGTCCTATTTGTTCACTTCAATCGGATATGACAGGATCAGTGCTGAAAATCCAGGTTCAATTTCGGAGCATTATTTCAAAATAAACTTTTCAGTTATACTGAATGACAAATGGTTTGTAAAACGAAAATTTGATTGATGCGTAAAATTAAATTCTATAAAGTACCTATTCTCTTTACTTTAATAGTCGCATTCATTTTTACACCTACTTTAAACGCACAAGACATTTACGGTGAAAATCCGGAAAAATGTAAACAAAAGTTGTCCATCATGACAACGTACTATAAACAAAAAGCGTACTCTAATGCCGCTCCATCATGGAGATACATCATCCAAAACTGCCCTCAATCTTCCAAAAACACGTACATCATTGGAAGTAAAATAATGGAGACTTATATAAAGGAAGCCACAACAACTGAATTAAAATCATTGTACGTTGACAGTTTGTTGATGAACCAGGATTTAAGGATGAAATATTTCCCTAAAAACAAACCGAATAAGCAGTTGGCAAAAAAGGCTATTTATCTTCTAAAATACCGACTCAAAGACCAATATAAAACTGCTTTTCAAATGTTAGACAGCGCATTCAAAAAAGAAGCAAACGAGCTTAGTGCCTACGATTTCAAAATGTACATGTACTGTTACAAATTGATGATTAAGTCCAAAGTAAAGCAATGTGATGAAATGCTTGACACTTATATAGCCATCAATAGCATTTTAACAAAACGTGAACAAGCAGGTAAAAAAGTCAAAGAAAAAACAAAACAGCAAATTACTGAGTATGCTGAAATATGTATGAACTGTGATTTACTTGACTCTTTGTACGCGAGGAACTTTGAAGTCAGGAAAACTGACACCACATGGTTAGACACCGGAATATTACTATTCAAACGTAAAAAATGCAACAGTAGCCTTACATTTTTATTGCTGCTCGAAACAAGATACTTATCTAAACCTAATGCAAAAACGGCATCTACTTTAGGCAAATACTATTTGAACACACAAGACTATAACAAAGCTAGTGTGTATTTTGATGACGCCATTAAACTAGAATCTGATAGTATAAAAATAGCATTGCATCATGTAAACAAAGCAAAGTACTTTATCGCTACCAGCAAATTCAGTAAGGCTTTTTACGAATCTAAAAAAGCCATCCGTCAGGACTCTAATAACTCCGCAGCATACTTGACAGCTGGAAACGCCATAGCATATAGCGCCACACAATGTAAAAACCTCACATTTGGGGGGAAAGAAGTATATTGGTTGGCCATCGATTATTACAATCAAGTATTGAGGTTGTCAACTATCGATAAAGAAAAAATATCTGCTCGAAAAAAAATAATCAAGTTCAAGAAGTTTTTCCCAGAAAAAGGAGAACTGTTTTTAAAGAGTTTATCCGAAGGCGCGACTTACAAAGTGGATTGTTACCTGAACGAAAACACACGGGTACGGGGTCACAATTAATGTTTCATCCTGTTATTTAATGTAAGGATGTCGTTTGATAATATCATTTTGTTGAAAAATGAAAAATTATTTAACAAATTCATTCAAAATGTTTCCTACTCTTAAAAAAAGAATTAAATTTGCACTCCAGTTGGTCCGGTAGTTCAGTTGGTTAGAATACCTGCCTGTCACGCAGGGGGTCGCCGGTTCGAGCCCGGTCCGGACCGCCACTTGGAATAAAAAGCTTCATAGAAATATGGAGCTTTTTTTGTTTT
>JBLIAZ010000068.1:0-11752 GCA_047631875.1 Saprospiraceae bacterium | reverse complement strand
TTTTTTTTAAGATGTAAATTTAGGTGTGATTTTTGGATTTTTGTACTGTGAATATCTACAACGGTTAATGTGTTTTCACTAAAATTATTCACCTAAAGAAATGACTTATGAAATCAAAAATTTTAATTGCAGTTTTAATTGCAGGAATTCTAAGTTCCTGCCTTGTCAGTAAAGAGAAATTGTTAGGAGTTGAAAAGGTAGCCTTTGTGTCGGTCATGTTAAAAAAGGAAATAGACATGTCGGAATTCAGTTCATTTGCTTCCATGGTAAGTGCCTTGGTTCAAGACGACGACTTTGATTTGGAACCGATTACAAACAAAATGAAGGACAAGATTTAAAATGAATTGGCAGCTACCATGCCTTTTGAATTACTATCCGAACAAACAGTGCTGGAAAGAGAAGGATATAAAGAAATTAAAAAAGCTCAGGGAGGAATGATGAAAATCCCAAAATGGGAATATGAAGTTCCTACAGGATATGTTCGTTTGAATTCAATGAGTAAAAAAGGAAGGCAAGAAGCCCTGCGAGTATTTCCTGAAGCTCAAGGAGTAATGTATGTTCGAGTCTTTTATAAATTACATAAAATTAGCATCATTGGAGGTTTTGGTTTGGCAGAAATGCAGGCAACACTAGAGGTCATCGTTTACAATAAAGCAAATAAGAAAGCGATGTATGTCTCAAGGACGGGGGAGTCAGAAGATAGGATCAGGTTTGCGCTAGGAGGAGCATTTGACGCAAAAGAAATTAGACCTTTGTGCGAGCAAGCAACAGAAGCCGCTTACCTTGAGGTGATTGAATATGTGCAGAAAAAAATGCAGAAGTAAAAGGGACTACTATTTCTTCTTGTTCCTCGGATGATGATCCAAAATGACACTCCTTAAGTAATCCCGGTCTAAGTGGGTGTAAATTTCAGTAGTAGTGATGGATTCATGTCCTAACATTTCTTGAATAGCACGGAGGTCAGCTCCACCTTCCAATAAATGTGTGGCAAAACTGTGACGAAAAGTATGAGGACTGATGTTTTTTTTGAGACCAGCATAACTACATAGGTCTTTTACAATGGTAAAGATCATGACACGGGTTAAACTTTTTCCTCGTCGGTTTAAAAACAAATGGTCTTCAAAACCTGCTTGAATGTCCATTTTGTTGCGGTAGTTATCCGTGTACAATTTGATTTCCTTGATGGCTTTACCACCAATAGGAACAAGCCTTTCTTTACTACCCTTCCCAATTACACGGACAAAACCTTCATCAAAATACAAATTGGTTATTTTTAATTCCGTCAGTTCTGAGACCCTTAAGCCGCAACTATATAAGGTCTCAATGATAGCTTTGTTGCGTTGTCCTTCAGGTTTACTTAAATCGATGGCTGCCTCGAGTTGGTCAATTTCTAGTACGCTCAATGTGTGGGGGAGTTTTCGTCCAATTTTGGGTGTTTCAAGTAATACTGAGGGGTTAGTGTCAATGTATTCCTCAAGGAGCAAAAATTTGTAAAAAGCCTTGATTCCAGAAATGATTCGGGCTTGGCTTCGTGCGTTCATTCCTAAATCAGCAATCCAATGGACAAATTTTAGTAATGCAGGTAAATCAAGATCACTTACCTTTCTTGGTGGTTTAAGGCAAGAACAAAATTGAGATAACTTATCAATGTCGGTCAGGTACGCATCAATGGAGTTTTGAGATAAACTTTTTTCAAGTTTAAGGTAAGTTTTGAACTCCTTGGCGAGTATGTTTGGGGCGCTACTATTGGTCACTTTTAGTATTGTAAATAAGCTTGTTGCTTAGCTGTTGCACTAAAAATAAGACAATTACCGTTATGCACGCAGTTGAACCAAGTCCACCCCCAATTCCTGAGAAATAATCCTTGAAAAGGAACAGTAAGACACCGTAGAGTAGCCCTGAACACGTAATCAAGAGATAAGACAGTCTATTGGTGCTACTCATGCCAACGAACGATGCGCCAAAAAAGTAAGTGCTATACAATTCATGTTCAAATGGAAAGTAGGCGTTTACTGCCATTGCTGCGCTCGCAAAAAATAAAGTGAGTAAGGCGGAACTTTTTACTGCTGTCCATTTCATCTTGTCCACAAAATAATAGGTTAGCAATGCACCTGCTATGGATGTAACAAGAATTCCTACCATTGTACGATGACCCAAATGATTAATGACCCAAAACCAATGGTTCCCATTTTACCTCCAAAACCTAATAAACTGTTGTTGAACAATGAAAATAGCACGCTTCCGAGGACACAACTTACTGCAATGCCAAGGTGGTTAGGAATCCATTCCGAGGATAACATTCCCGCAAAGGTTCCAGTGTATACCGCCGCTTGATGTGTCGATAATTTGAGGCTTTTAATTTCCGAAATTAGCACAAAAGCAGTTGCTACTAAAGCCGAAGAGATGACGGCATTAAAATGATTTTGTAGATACACAGTGCCTATAAAACCTAAAGAAAATGCAAGGGTGTTTTTTGTAAAACCGGAGAAGCTGAAAGTTGCTTTGTTAAATGGTAAGGTGAAGTAGAAGGGTAAAACGATAAGGGGTAACAAGAGGTAATGGTTTGCAATTTCTTTGCAGGATTCGTGATGTAAATGCAGGACAAAAATCAGGTGTATAGAGGCAAATAGAAAAGCTAAAGGAAGTCGAGTTTTCGTTTTGCTTAGCATTTTACGGGCAAATTATCTTAACAATTTCTAGTGGTGCATGAACAATATAATCAGGATTAATATTCTGTAATTCATTGTCTTTAGCGTAGCCGTAACTTACTCCAATGGTATTCATCTGGTGGTGTTTCCCTCCTAATATGTCGTATTCTCGGTCTCCTATCATGGTGCAAGTTTCAGGGTGGGGTAAACCAAGTTGGTCTTTTACTTCGTGGATGATTTCTTTTTTGTCTGTCCTTGTTCCTGTTAAATGGCTGCCGATTACCACGTCAAAATACCCGTCGATTTTAAAATGGTTTAAAATTATATTGGCAAAAAACGTTGGTTTTGCTGTAGCTAAGGCAATTTTGTAGTTGGCTGATTTAATGATATCAAGTAGCTCCTTCACATCTTCGTACAGGGAGTTTTCGTATATCCCTTTGGTCGAAAAATATTCACGGTAGTACTTAATGGCTTGCTTTTGATCGGCCTTGTCAGGGAAATAATTGTCCTTGAAAGTACTTGCTAGTGATGGTCCTACAAACGATCGCAGTTTTTTTTGATCATTTTCCTGAACCCCCATTTTGTTCAAAGCAAACAGGATGGAATTAATGATACCAGGGGAGGAGTCTGTCAAGGTACCATCTAAATCAAAAAGAATGTGTTTACTCATGACCGCATGTTTCAACTATTCGAGTAGGATACTTATTTAGAAAACTCATCTACTTCCTCTTCGTCTTCAAAACCAGCTAGTTTTGCCTTTTTCTTGAACAGATAAGTTTTGTTTTCATCTCGTTTAAGTAAACGTTGAATGTTTTTTTGATGGGTGATGACCACAAGAATTGAAACCACAATGGAAAATATATTCAGAGCTGGAACCGTGTTGTCAAATACTAAAATGACCATGAACGGAAAACAAATACCAGCCAACATTGACCCCAGCGATACATACTTAGTCATGATAAGAATAACTAAAAATACCGCAATTGAACACAACGCAGCGGGCGGGTGAATAGCCAATACAATACCTAGCAGTGAAGCGATTCCTTTTCCTCCTCGAAACCCAGCAAATATTGGAAAAACATGTCCTATGACTGCGGCAAAGCCAAAAGCTAACATTAAGTTGGTGTAAGGTACAACATCACTAACTTGTTCAATATTAAATTTTGACTGTAATTTTACAAGAAAAAATGCTGCTGTAAAACCTTTTAAAATGTCAATTAGTAAGACGGGGATTCCTGCTTTTTTACCAAGCACCCTAAAGGTGTTAGTGGCGCCTGCGTTACCACTTCCGTGCTCACGTACGTCAATGTTATAAAAGCGCTTTCCAACCCAAACAGCTGTCGGTATTGACCCAATGAGGTAAGCTAAGATTAAAAGTAATATGATGGTTAACGTCATTTATTTATTAATCAGGGTAATTAGTCGTCGAGTTGACGAAAATAAATAAATTAGGGAGTTAAACCTTCAATATGCATTAGAACTTTCCAATATTGAGTTCATTCTACTACATAAATAGATGGAACTGAAGCCAGGTGACTATATTTTTACTTTCCCAAGTATTGGAAAATGGTCGGAGCTTCCCCCTTTAATAACCGTAATTTTTTGACCTTTTATTTTTCCTTTTAGCAAGATGTAGTCTAAGGTCAAAATGGGATCAATCTTACTTGAATTAGGGAAGCTGAAGTTAAATTTTTCACCTACAAGCTCATTCAAATTAGACCACGCTCCTTGCACATCTCTAAGAAGAGGCTCATACTCAGTGGTGTTCAAATCTCCAATTAAAATTTGAGCGTCAAACTTATCTTCGCTGTTTTTGACGATATTTGAGATTGTATTGATTTGCCTATGTCTGGTCTTGTAGTTGGATTTGTATAACTCTAAAAAACGATCAGGATTTTCTACGGCTACACCGGGTGAGGCTAAATGAACATTAACCAGTTGTATGAGCTTATTTTTAATTTTTATTTCTAGCACTTGGGCAAACGCACGGTTACTTTTGTTATTGAGAATTGCTTCAGCAACAATTGGAAACCTTGAATAAATTCCAATCCCATGCGTACCTCTCATTGGAATTATTTTTTGATGTTTATATGTTTGCCCAATAGATTTGGCAAGAATTGAATTCCATTGAGGAGTCAACTCTTGGATGACTAAAATATCAGGATTTGATTGCTTGATTACTTTTACCACGCTCATCGGTGTCCTATTTTTGAAATAAACATTGTAGGTCATTAACGATAATTCAGTGTCGATTGAATTGTGGTCCAATGAAGCTTTGTTAATTCCAACCCACCCCCATTCTATTAAAAGCATTATAAATGCTACGCGGATCGCATTTTTAAACCAAGTGGGTGATTCTCTCCGTGCAGTTAGGTACATGAAATAAGCGCTTGTTATTAAATAGTACCACCTACCAAATATTAGTGCTGTTCCAAGTATATAATGGTTTCGACCAACAAGAAACAATACTAAACACAGCACGTGCAACGTAATTATGATTTTTAAGAACACACTTAATTTCTTTTTCATCGATGTATTTTTAACTAAAAAAGATCGTGTTTAGTGTGTCACCTTCCATTTTTCTCCAGCAGGAATAGCAGCTGCAAGTTGGTTGCTTTTAGAAACTAAAGCGCATTTGTATTTTTCGTTGTAGACACAATAAGGATTGTAGCTCAGGTTGAAATCCAGTAAACAAATACTGTCATTTAGCAACATACCGTCTATATACCGTCCCCCCGGATACGTGCTTTTGTGGGTGTCGGTAAAAGGGATGAATAAGCTATGTGACGCTCGTCCTGCACTCGAGTATGCTAGTAGTGAGCAAGAAGTATTGTTTATTTTAAAATAAACTGTTCCTCGAATGACGTGTACTTGTTTCACGTCCTCACTTTCAAATAAACTGATGTATTTAGGGATGCTAGCAGGGACAAATTTTGCTTTTAGTTTATAGCTTGAGTTGACATCAAAATACTGTAATCCCTTAAAATTTTTCAGATCGTTTTTTATTAAAGGAGACGAAGCTGGGTTTTTGAAATTTTCATCTTTCATTGTCCTAAAGTCACTTACTTCTTGTAGGTAAGCACTGTCATTAGCGCAACTGACGTAAAATATCATTGTAATCAGTAAAAGGGCGCTACTAGGCCACTTGTTCACTTTGTTTTTCAATTTGTTTGCTTGTTAGTATCTCACCACGTCGAATATTGTTCCTTCTTGAAACATACTATCCAAGCGATTTTTGGTGAATGGAATTGAAAGATATGAAAAACAACTGTCGTCATTTAATTCGTATGTTGCACTGGTAGCACTTACCTCATAATTGTTAAATCGAATCCATATCGTGTCTTGTTGAATTTCAGAAACCTTCATGATGGAATAATTGCCATTGTCTTCCTCGTATTCATAAATGTCACCTACTTCAGGGTTTTGTAAAAAAAGTAAATCTTCTTTACTGTCTAATTCGGTTTCGTAGGCTGCCCAAAGTACAAATCCACCTATAATTGCTAGTCCACTAAACTGCCAAATAGGAGGCTTAGCATCTATGTTAATGATTTCAAAAGCCGAACGAATACTTTGCGGCATGTCTTTCTTTTTAAATTCAACCTCGCAGTTTGAACAATAAGAAACGCTCATTTTTCCGAAAGGGGAAATTGGGATCCAAAATATGTGAAAATGACGACTGTAAATGTTAATGTAAGTAGTATCTACTTCCTCGCAACTTGGGCATTTACAGCTTTTTGCGAGTTCAGACTTTAATAAAACAGGTTTCCATCCGTAAATAATCATAATGTAGCTTCCATTGAACGTTTACAGTGCCCCTTTTGTACTTGGTAAAATTAAATGATACGAATCTCGTCTGACCGCTACTTTAATGGCTCGAGCTAAGGCTTTAAAAATACCTTCAATTTTATGGTGTTCATTTTTCCCTTCTGCTTTTATGTTGAGGTTACAAAGTGCTGTGTCGCTGAACGATTTAAAGAAGTGTTCAAACATTTCTGTGGGCATGTCACCTACTTTTTCCCTGTTGAATTCGGCGTCCCACACTAGCCAAGGTCTTCCTCCAAAGTCAAGGGCGACTTGGGCTAAACAATCGTCCATAGGTAAACAATAACCGTAACGGTCAATGCCTAATTTATTTCCTAATGCTATTTTGAATGCCTCACCCAATGCTAAAGCAGTGTCTTCAATGGTGTGGTGTTCGTCAATGTGTAAATCGCCAGTTACCTGAATACTCAAGTCAATTCCTGAATGCTTGGCAATTTGGTCCAGCATGTGATCAAAAAAGGGTAAGCCTGTGTTCATTTCGCCCACACCTTCACCATCCAAGTTAATGTGGATTGCTATTTTAGTTTCTTTGGTGTCTCGTTGCACACTGGCAGTACGTTCTCCCGCTGCTAAAAAAGTGTAAATATCTTCCCATTTAGTAGTTTCTAAAGCAATGGAATCTTTTAATTCTTCCACTTTTCCCGCAATTTCTTCTAATCCTTTGTCGTCTTCGTGGTTAATCCAAATGGCCTTTGAACCTAAGTTTTTTGCCAATTCCACATCGGTAATCCTGTCGCCAATAACAAAGGAATTTGCTAAGTCATAATCACCGTCAATGTATTTTTGTAAAAGTCCAGTACCTGGCTTACGTGTTGGAGCGTTATCCGAAGGGAAAGTTTTGTCCACTATTACTTCCGAAAACTCAATGCCTTCGTTTTTAAAGGCTTCTATCATTTTATTTTGAGGAGGCCAATAACTGTCCTCTGGAAAAGAGTTTGTTCCCAAACCATCTTGGTTGGTGACAATGACCAATTTAAAATCAAGTTTTCTAGCAATTTCACCAAGCCACCTGAATACGGCAGGGTAAAACTCTAATTTTTCAAGACTGTCTAATTGGTAATCCACAGGAGGTTCAATTACCAAGGTGCCGTCTCTGTCTATGAAAAGTATTTTTTTCATTTTATAATGTTTTTAATGCTTCAATTAATGTCGCGTTTTCGTCCGAAGTCCCTACGGTGATTCGGAGACAATCCTTGCATAACAGTACGTTTGATCGGTCGCGAAGTACGATGCTTTTTTCAATAAGTTTTTGATAGACTTGAGCCGCATTATTTATTTTAACCAACAAGAAATTCGCATCGCTCGGGTACACATACCGCACAGCTTCTAACTCCGTTAAAGCTTCTTGCAACTTCACCCTTTCTTCTAATATAAGCACAACTACATCGTCTTTTTGATCCACACATTGTAAAGCTTCAAATGCTTTTTCTTGTGTCAATTGACTGATGTTATAAGGAGGTTTTACTTTGTTTAATAATGTAATGATGTTGTTGTTTGCAAATCCCATCCCTAATCGAATACCTGCCAATCCCCATGCTTTACTCAAGGTTTGCATCACAAATAAGTTAGGGTATAAATCTAAATATGCTGACCAACTTTCGATATCACTGAAATCTATGTAGGCTTCGTCCAACACCACTAAACCATCAAATTTTTGCAAAATGGCTTTTACTTCGTTGGTGTCCAATAAATTTCCTGTTGGGTTATTCGGTGAGCACAAAAATATGATTTTAGTGTTTTTAGATACTTGAGACAGGACTTTTTTGCTGTTCACATCAAATTTATCATCAAGAGGTACTTCCTTAATGATTACTTGGTTGATGTTTCCGTAAACTTCGTACATCCCGTAAGTAGGAGGTAGTATGATAATTTCGTCTTTGGCTGGCTCGCAAAATGAACGAATAATTAAATCAATAATTTCATCGCTGCCGTTTCCTAAAATGATTTGTTCAACAGGGATAGATTTGATGTTGGACAACAGTGTCTTAACTCCTAGTTGAAATGGGTCTGGATACCTGTTGTATTTAGTGTCGTACGGGTTTTCATTTGCGTCCAAGTACACTTTGGCTTGCCCCGTGAATTCGTCACGAGCAGAACTGTAAGGTTTTAAGCTTAAGATACTTGGTCGTGCAATTTTGTTAATGTCAAAACTCATGGCTTAACTTCTATTGACTTCGTTTGCCGTAAAAATAGTTAATTGGTTTTCAGTAATCCATCAATGTGTTGTTTGATTTCATTTTTACTGGAATCAAATTCAAATACGGTGTAAATTACATCAAAATTTCTTGGGTCAAATACACGACCGTAGGCTTTTTTCACAATCGATATTTTATCTTCTTCAAAAGAGAACAGTTCGAGCAGTGTTTTTATTTGATCGCATGAAAAACATTTAGTTTCCAGTGAGTTAGAGATGATCGTGATTTTTGCATCGTCAAAGTCTTGTTGTGCAATGTTGGCTATGAAATTGGCAAATCCCGTGCTGTCAAGGACGGTTTTACAACTGTCAATTCCAGCAGTCGCGTGAGTTGAAAAACCGATTAATCCTAAAGTGAAAACCAAAACAAAGAAATTCTTGCGCATAAATACAAATTTTAAGATTTTAACTCTTTCACAAATTCCCGTAACAGAGCTACATTTTTATGTCCTGGAGTAATTTCAAATTTACTATTGAGGTCAATCCCTGTTAAACCACGTAGGGATAGGTTTTTTATTGCCGCCACATCGTTTTTTCCAATTCCACCGCTGAGCATGAACTTGAATTTTTGGTCTAGTTCATTCAGTTTTTCCCAGTTAAACTTTATTCCAGTACCTCCATGTACAGGTGATTTGGTGTCAAACAAAAACAAGTCAACTGCTGGGAAATTATCGAGTGAGGAAAAATCAAAATTGTTGTCGATGCCAAAAACTTTCCAAACTTTCAGTCCTAACCTTTTTATTTGTTCGCAAAACTCAGGGCTTTCCGATCCGTGTAATTGAGCTATATCAAGGTTGAATTCTATTTTAATTTCTTTTATATAATCAATTGAAGCATTCACAAAAACGCCTACTTTTTTTGCTGCTATATTATCCAATTTTAAGTCAACGTTACCTGCAAAACGAGGAGAGTTTTTGTAAAATATCATCCCAATGAAATCCACTCCTAAAGCATCAACGCCATTGATATTGGCGTCTTCTTTTAGGCCGCAAACTTTTATGTCAAGTGTATTTTTCATCAGTTAATTTATATGGCGCAAGCATCAATGAATTCTTTACAGCTTTTCCCTGGGTTTTCACTTCGCATGAAGTTTTCCCCTATCAGGAACCCATTGAACCCTTCGTTTTTCATTTTAAGTAAAGTTTCGGGACTGCTGATGCCGCTTTCAGCAACTTTTGGCACATTGGTAGGGAGTTCTTTTGACAACCTGATGGAGTTTTCAATGTCAATAGTAAATGTTTTTAGGTCCCGATTATTTATGCCTACTACGTCGATGTCACTTCCAAAATGTGCCAGTTCATCATGGTTGTGAATTTCTAAAAAAACGTTCAAACCTAAAGACTTAGCGGCGGAGGCTAATTCATTAGTTTGATTTACAGAAAGGGCAGAGGCGATCAGTAAAATCACATCTGCTCCCATAGCTTTAGCTTCATGTAGTTGGTATTCATCAACCATGAAGTCCTTCCTTAATATCGGTACGTCAATGGTTTCTCGAGCCAATAATACATCGTTAAAAGTTCCACCAAAAAACTTGGTATCAGTCAATACTGAAACTGCTGACACGTTTGCCTTTGCGTATCCACTTACAACTTCTTGTACACTTACTTTTCCGTTAATTAACCCTTTTGAAGGTGATTTTCGTTTGAATTCTGAAATGATTCCTGTCCCCGTCATGATGGCTTCTGGGAAATTTAAGCAAGTCCTATTAAAGTATGGCTGCTCCTTTAATTCAATCAGGCTAACCAGTTTTTTAGACTGAACTATTTCCTTTTTTTTATTTTCAATGATGGTCTCTAATATGGTCATAGTTATGCTATTAGTTTGGTGAAAACATTTTTTGCCTTTCCTGAATCCAGTGATTCTTTTGCTTCAGCCATTGCATCCTCTATACTACCACCTTTGGCCAAATATATAGCCATTCCGCTGTTCGCCACGATGACATTATTTTGTTGATCGGTGCCTTTACCATTCAAAATGTTTGTGAATATTTTTGCCGATTCAGCCACAGTTTCTCCTCCGTATATGTCCGACTGATTTTGAATTTTGAATCTTAAATCTGAAGGGTTGTAAATGGTTTCTTCTTCCCTAGTCACAGCTTTAAATTCGGAAGTCAAGGAGATTTCATCGTAACCATCCAAAGCGTAAAGCACCATGTATTTGGTGTCGGTTTTTTGCAGCAAGTAATTGTACAACCGCATTAATTCTAAATTGTATACTCCGGTTACTTGCATGCTTGGCTTGCTTGGATTAACCAATGGCCCCAACATGTTAAAAAAGGTCTTCATACCCAATTCCTTTCGCACAGGAGCAACAGTTTTCATTGCCGGATGAAACAAAGGGGCGTGTAAGAAAGTGATCCCACTGTCTTGCAATTGTTTGTTTAACAAGCTTTGGTGGTTAGTAAACTTATATCCCAAAAACTCCATTACGTTGGACGATCCACAAGAGGATGAAACTCCGTAATTCCCATGTTTTGCTACCTTAATTCCTGCACCCGCAACCACAAAGGAGGACAAAGTTGATATGTTAAAAGTGTTTTTTCCATCACCACCAGTTCCGCACATGTCAATGGTTGGTATTCCATCAAAATCTACAGGTAAGCACAGTTCCAATAGAGCTTCTCTAAAACCTTCTAACTCACGGACCTTGATGGTTCGCATCATGAACGTAGTTAAAAAAGCTGCAATTTGACTGTTGTTGTATTTTCCTTCAGAAATTTCAATAAGTGTTTGTTTAGCACTTTGCTTACTTAAAGCTTTGTTCTCTATTAATTCGTCTAATATTTTTTTCATGTTGAAAAGGTTATAAAGGTTAGTTTTCTAACCAGTTTTTCATCAATTCTTTTCCGTGCTCTGTTAAAATGGATTCAGGATGAAATTGCACACCGCATACATCGTGCTTTTTGTGACGAATACTCATCACGCATCCTTCGTTGTCTACAGCGGTGAGCTCTAATTCGTTACCTAATTTATCCTTGTTAATTTGCCAGCTGTGGTATCGGCCAACTTCAAATTCAGTGGGTAAACCTTTGTAAATCACATCTTCCTTAACCACCTTCATGGTATTCGCAATCCCGTGCAACACATTT
>JBLIAZ010000067.1:0-11781 GCA_047631875.1 Saprospiraceae bacterium | reverse complement strand
AGTAACTCCATCCATCGCTCTTATCTTGATGTTTAGGTAAATCATATAATACTACAGAATCAGGTCGGAAAGTTCTTTCAAAATTGACATAATATAAATTAGGGCAATTACCTATTTCCACGTAACTCGGTTGATACGGTAAGTCGGTGTTTTTATGTCTTTCAATTTTGATTAATTTACTTGAATTTTTTGCAATTAATCTTTGTATAAAATTGTCCACCATTAAATATTGTAGGTTAGGGAAAGAATCGCAATTAATCTCTGAAATTTCGACCGACGATATGTAAAGTTCTTCCAGCGACGGCAAAGAATTCATCACTAATTCAGTGATCAAAAAATCAGAACTTTTGTCAAACCTTTTTAGACTATCCAACCCCACAATATTCATGTAGCTAGTTCCCGTATCTATTCCTGTTTGATAACTCCTAGAGTAATCACGGTCCCATCGAATTTCTTGAATATTAACATTGGTCCTTAAGTCAAGAGAATCAAAAGAACTCTCTCCATCAATTGTAATGTTGTGCAAATCAAGATTGTGAATGATTTTAGTGTCCACATCTTCCCACAAAAAAAAACCTATCTCATTTAATCCAGCGATGTTTTCTACATGACAATACCTACTCCCACTAACATCAATACTCGACCCAAAAGAAAGACGATTGTCCTTAGGAGCTCCTGTGTTTTTAAGATGTACATATGGTGTTCCAAAAACTGAATATCCTGAAATACCAGGCGCATCAATGATAGTCAAATTGTCTACCCCGCCTACAGAAGAATTAAAAGTGGTAAGTGTAGGTGTGTTTTCAATGTAAACATCTCTTAAATAATAAGGTTTCATCATGTCTAACTCTGTCATTTCGGGTAAGTTTTTTAAAGAATAAACTTGCACCCCTGACCCTAAAATTTCTAGCTTTTTAAATGACGGTAAATTATGTACTTCTATTGAATAAACCGAAGAATTTTCACCAACTACAATTGATATTAAGTTGGTAAAAGGGGCCAAATCAACCAAATTACGTGGGCCTAACACGTAGGTGTGTTTCATGGTAGTGACAGCCAGCGCTTCATCTGTATCAATTTCTAAATCATTGTTGGAATCAAAGCCCTTATCAATTAAGTACTCTTTTAGTTTACTGTCTTGAAAATTGATTATTGTCTGACTTTGGACAGTAAAAGTCAACGTGCATAAGCACAGTAAAATAGATTTTCTCATTAGTTCAAGTTAAGTGATTAGTCCTGTATATAACAATGACGGTACCAAATTGTTACTTTTTGAAAAAGAATATTCAAATAAATTTACTTTTTTATCTCCCAAAAAACAGCAGCTCCATGGTGCAATACAGCTCTTCCGAACCCTTGTCTAAAACAAAAAACAATTAGGGACGGCTATGGCCCCATCCCTAATTTTGAACTATTCTACGTTCTGTTCATTGGTAGGGTAGAAGTGGGTCAAATCATTTTCGTAAATTTGGAATTGTTAGTGCAACAGAACCAACCTGAATAGTTAGCACACACTTTTATAAGGAATTAAATCCATGTCGGAAATTAAGCGGACAGCGTCATTTGATCTTGCATTTCGTTTCATTACTGAAACCAATTTAAACGTGTACCTAACCGGGAAAGCCGGTACTGGTAAAACTACCTTTTTAAGGTACTTACGAGACACTTCTCATAAAAACATTGTAGTTGCTGCTCCAACAGGAGTTGCTGCTATTAATGCGGGAGGAGTAACTTTACATTCATTATTTCAACTTCCTTTTGCTCCTTTTATTCCAGGGAATACACCTCAGGAAAATACACTTGCAGGACATCCATTATTATCGCAACTTAGGTTTAACACCGATAAGCGAAAAATCCTCATCAACATGGATTTATTGGTAATTGATGAAATAAGCATGGTGGCAGCCAATACGTTGGATTCTATTGATATTATTTTAAAAAGTATTCGTCGAAACTACCAGCAACCTTTTGGAGGAGTACAAGTATTATTTATTGGAGATTTACACCAGCTTCCTCCAGTTGTAAAAAGAGAACACTACAACCTTTTTAGAACCGTTTATAAATCGGTTTACTTTTTTGACAGTCAAGTATTAAGCTTGTATCCACCAGTAATGGTAGAGTTAAAAAAAGTGTTTCGTCAAACCGATGATGTTTTCGTTGACATACTCAACGGAATTAGGGAGAATAAACTAACTCCGACTCACCTGGAGCTTTTAAATAAGCGATTAGATCCTGGCTTTTTAACAAGTGAAAATGATGGGTACATTACCCTTACAACTCATAACGCTCAAGCAGACGAAATAAACGCTGCAAAAATTTCAAGTATCGAAGGAAAAGAATTCGTTTTTTCGGCAGAAATAAAAGACAACTTCCCTCAACACATGTACCCAGCCGATGCTGACTTACAATTGAAAAAAGGGGCTCAGGTAATGTTTTTAAAGAACGACACAGAAGACAAGCAATACTTCAACGGTAAAATAGGAACTGTAGTTGATTTGGGATCGGATAATATAGTTGTACAATGTAAAGGCGACCGCCACACAATAACGGTTTCAAAAGATATTTGGGAAAACATTCATTACAATGTGGACCCCGTAAGTAGAGAAATTGAAGAGGAAAAGCTAGGCTCGTTTAAACAATTCCCATTGCGCTTGGCATGGGGAATTACAATTCATAAGAGTCAAGGATTAACGTTTGAAAAGTTAATTGTTGACGCCCAAAAAGCATTTTCAAACGGACAGGTTTACGTTGCTTTAAGTAGGGTAACCTCACTAGAAGGCTTGGTGTTAACATCTCCCATCGGAAAGCAATTTTTAGGAGCTTCTCAAAATTTAAAAAATTGGGAACAAGTAAATAATCAGGAAGAGGCCTTGCCGCAAAAGCTAGAGGAATCTAGAATCGATTGCATCCGTCAAGAATTATTACAGGTTTTTGATTGGCACATTCCAGTTCAAGAAATAGTAAAGTTGAAAGCTGCAGTGGTGGCAATTAAAGACAATATTTCTCCAGATTGTGAACCATGGATTCTTGAAATAACGGAAAACATACTGGCTTGTAATAAAGTAGCGAAAGATTTTCAAGGTAATATTTTTAGAATTACCTCAAGTCTCGATTTTGTGCAAAAGCAAACAGAACTTCAAAGCAGACTTAAAGCAGCAGCAAGTTATTTTTTGCCAAAAATGGAATTACTGAAAGAGGAACTTCGCTTGCATAATTTGGCTGTGAAAACTAAAAAAGCAGCCATTTCATTGGACGAACCAATCGAAGAAGTAAATCAATTTTTACATGATTTATTGCATCGTTTAAAATATTTTGACAAAGGTGATTTCAACTTAGGTGAATATCTCGAAAACGGAAAAATAAATAAGCAGAAGCAGCAAATGTTTAAGAGCACTTACGAGGCATCGAGCACGCCACAATCGTTGGTGTCGACTTCAGAAATTGACCACCTAAAACTATATCAGGCAATCGCGCTATACCGAAAAGGAATTGCCTCTAAGAGTAATGAACCAATTTACAAGATATTTACTAATAATGCAATAAAGGAATTGTGTAAGCATCTCCCAAAGACCGAAGACCAGCTATTAATGGTAAATGGCTTTGGTCCCATAAAAGTTAAAATGTTTGGAGATGACGTTATGAAATTAATCCGTGAATATTGCGAAGACAACATGGTTCCAGCAAAAGATTTATTCTCTTGATGTAGGTCTAGTCAAAAGTGAATTTTTCGGAATAAAATCTAAGAGAGACTTTGGACTTGTTTAAGCTCAGTTGAAAAATGTTACAGCGTATAAAAGTAGAGTAGGTGGGTGCCTAGTACTGAAAATCAATAAAATAAGAATGTTTGTCTTTTACATAGCTCCCGTGCCTATTTTTTTTTAAACATACAATCTGTCCCTCATTGTTTTCCGTCCCTCATTGTTTTAAACAAAGTAATATTACTCATCAGAGAGAGGACGCTATTGATCTTAAATCAGAAACCTATCCAATATTAACCTTGTTCTTTTCATGGAAATAAACTAAGTTTAGGTGGCCTTTGACTTATTTTCTGTTTTTTTATATAAATCATAAATCATTTTATTATGAAGTTTCTTTGGCTAAAAACAGCGGTGTTAATTTTATTCGCAACACCAGCATTCTCCCAATTTTTTAGCGACACCTTGCTTATTCCAGATACCCTTTCTGGAAACACCTTTGACTTGAACATGTCAGGAGGCACTAAACAATTTTATACCGGGACAACCACAAACACCAGCGGTTATAATGGTAGTTATCTAGGTCCCACATTAATATTTAACAATGGTGATTCGGTTCAAATGCATGTGACCAATAATTTAAACGAAACCACCACAACACATTGGCATGGAATGCATGTGGCTGCTGAAAACGACGGTGGCCCCCACACCTCATTTGCTCCAGGAGAAACTTGGTCTCCTAAATTTAAAATAATTGAAAAGGCTACCACATTTTGGTACCACCCTCACGTGCATAAAAAAACGAATTCGCAAGTTAGTTCTGGACTTGCTGGTTTAATTATAATCCGAGACGACGAGGAAAAAGCACTAGTACTTCCCAGGACGTACGGAGTTGATGACATACCTCTCGTTTTTCAAACCAAAGCATTTGATTCACTAAATCAAATAACCATTGGACCAATCGATAGTGCTACTATGGTTAATGGAATAATTAAACCAGTTTTTAATGCGCCTGCTCAAATGGTTAGGTTCAGGTTACTGAATGCGTCAAGCAGCCGAACTTTTATGTTGGGATTTGACGACAACCGTTCATTTTATCAAATTGCAAGTGACGGCGGTTTACTTTCAGCTCCTTACAGTACCAATAGAATTAGATTGGCTCCTGGTGAACGTGTAGAAATGGTAGTAGATTTTAATTCGGACATGGGCAAACTACTGAAATTAAAAAGTTATTCATCCGAGCTACCCTCCTCTATAAAAGGGGGATTCGCCTTTGATGGCAACCCATTAAGTGGAGCAAATTTTGATTTCATGGCTATCAATGTAGTTAGTAGTACTCCAAATCCTGTCACTACAGCACCTCCTAGTGTTTTGGCAACCCTCAGTTACCTGGACGAAAACGACGCTAATAGAACAAGGGTTCAAAGACTAACCGGCAGACCCCCAGAGGAGGCGTATGGTTTTAATGGCAAGGTCATGGATATGAGTGTTATTGATGATACCGTGCACATAAACGACACTGAAATTTGGGAAATATTTAACGAAACGGACATAGCTCACCCATTTCATTTGCACGCGGTTCAATTTTTTATATTAGATAGAGACGGCGCATCGCCAAGTGCTAACGAGGCAGGCAGGAAAGATGTGGTCTTAGTTATGCCACATGAACGCGTAAGAATTATCGCAAAGTTTGATCACTTTGCGAACGACTCTATCCCATACATGTATCATTGCCACATGCTTAAACATGAAGATGACGGAATGATGGCTCAATTTATTGTGGTTGACAACACCGTCACTAGTAGCAGCAAAATTGACAACATTCAACAATTTTCCATACACCCAAACCCTAGTACTGGAATTATACAAATTGAAACAGATTGTGATAATTGGAATTTTGCTATAATTGACAAACTAGGTCGCACATTAATACACGGGACACAAAATCAAAATAGCAAGCCATTAACAGAATTGAATTTAAGCTTTTTAATTCCAGGTTCTTACTTCGTCAAAATTTGGAGTCAAAATCAAAAATTCACGGAACAATTAATCATCATGAGGTGATTACATTGAATAATTAAATGGATATTATTTTTTTTCGTACCCTAAATATTATTTTTTCTCACCTGATTATCAGCTTATTGAAAGCTTATTGAAATGTTTTGTAACTATTTTAAAACATCATTGTTTCCCTAATAGAGATTTGAATTATTTCGTTGACTACGAAATTGTACATGTAAGCCTAACTAACTTAACTCATTGTACACGGTTTAAATCCTTAACTGTTTATTACTTACACAACTTAACTCAACTATGAAAACATTTCTAACAATGCTTGGTGTAGCAATCTTTAGCACCATGTCTTTTGGACAACAAACTTACCAACTTGATTCAACCACATTAACCTCTCGAACTGTCCGAGGAGGTTTAGACATCCCTTGGGAAATAACTTGGGGTCCCGACAATTTTATTTGGATGACTGAGCGAAAAGGTCTTGTTAGTCGTGTTGATCCAGTATCTGGGGTTCGCGGAATCATTTTAGACCTTACAGGAACTGTATATCAAAATTCCGAATCTGGATTATTGGGACTTGCTTTACATCCTGACTTTAGTAATTCACCTTTCGTATATATAGTATACACCTACTTTGAAAACTCAAACATTTTAGAAAGGATGGTGAGGTATGAATACAACGGTTCAATTTTACAAAATCCAAGTATTTTAATTGATGGCATTCAAGGAAATACAACGCACATAGGATCGAGACTACATGTCTTGCCGGACAACACTTTATTGATGTCAACTGGAGATGCGCAAATGCAAACACTTCCGCAAAATGTACAATCTCTTTCGGGGAAAATATTGCGTTTCAATTTGGACGGTACAGTGCCTAGTGACAACCCGATACCAGGAAGTTATGTTTACTCATGGGGACATAGGAACGCACAAGGTATTTGGTCAGCTCCGAATGGGAATGTTTATATAGCAGAGCATGGGCCAAACACTGATGACGAGCTTCAATTATTATTGAAAGGAAGAAATTACGGATGGCCAACGGTAGCTGGGTTTTGCGACTTATCAAACGAAACACAATTTTGTGCCGATTCAAATGTGGTAGAACCGCTAGCCAACTGGACACCAACGATAGCACCATCTGACATTATTTGGTATGACCACCCAGCCATTCCTGAATTCAATGGTAAATTGCTTTTAACCGTTTTGAAAAACAAAGAATTAATAGCTTTCGATTTTAATCCGGCAGGAGATCAAGTCACTAAAGAAACGCATTATTTAGGTCAGCAATTGGGAAGACTTCGAGACATATGCATTTCACCAGAAGGAAAAATATACTTGGCAACAAATGGTACAAGTTGGTCAAATACAAGTCCTGACACGCATACCATCATCGAGTTGGAAAATAAAGCATACGTTCCAACCTCTTCTGGAGTTGTTAATCTTAGTGACAACAATGTCAACGTTTGGCCAAACCCTTCTTTGCAAAATGGAACAATCCATTTTGATGTGAAAGGAAATTCGAAACAAGCGTTAAGCATTTTTGACAGTGTTGGGAAACAAGTATACTCAGGTGAAATTCTTGGATCCTCCAGTCTTAAACTGGGGCTTTCGTCTGGTATTTATTTGTGGAAGTCCCAGTCAAGTGATGGCACCCGAAATGTCGGGAGACTAATAATAAAATAGCCAACAATTATATCAAAGACTGCAGACAACCTGTATTCAACTTACGTATTAAATCAACTTATTATGAGCAAAATCATTATTGCAATCATTGTGGTTTGTTGTGTCCATCAAGTAATAGGACAAACATTAAATTCGCCTGAAAGCATTGACTTCCACACCCCTACTAATACTTGGTATATATCGAACTCTAACTCGATATTAGCCATGGATTCACAAGGAAACTTAAGCACTTTCACAACCAATGTAACAAGTACTTACGGCATTGAAGTAGTCAATGACTTCGTATATGTATTAGACAGCAGAAGCGTAAAAGTGTTTTCTCTTTCCTCTGGTTCACTTGAAAGGATAGTAACCATTCCTGGAGCTGGATTTTTAAATGGAATTACATTTGACGGCACACAGTACGTGTGGTTCACCGATTTCAGCACAGGAAAAGTATGGAAACTTGACATCACCACTTACTTACCTTCGTTGGTAGTTACCTACATTGGTCAAAGTCCAAATGGAATTTACTATGATCAAAGTAATGACATGGTTTACGTGGTGGGATTCACATCAAACGCTTCGGTATACAGCATCAATCCAAACACTGCAGCAGTGACAACCTTAATCACTACCACTCAGTCCTCATTTGATGGAATCACAAAAGGGTGTGACGGTAACTTTTACGTTTCAGCATGGGGCAGCCAAAGTTTACTAAAATTTGATGAAAATTTTTCCAGTGCTCCAACAGTCGTGATGTCTGGTTTATCAAGCCCTTCTGACATTTACTTTAATGCTAGTACAAACCAAGTAGCCATCCCAAACTCAGGAAACAACAGCATTTCCTACCACGATGTAGATTGCGACCCTGTGGGAACTACCCAGAAAAACACAAGTTTTTCACCTCAAATTTACCCTACATTGATTAGTAACTTGATCAATATCAAAGGATTGAAATCTTCATCTACACTTAAAATACATGCTGCTGATGGAAAATTAATTATTACAAAAATTATAACTGATGATACTCAAATTGATGTAAGCGTCCTGGCTCCAGGAACATACTTTGCGAGTATACGATCAATTGTTACGAACGAGCTGACTACTCAAACACTTATTAAAAACTAACCAACACTTAACACACTTAATTATGAAACAAATTTTACAATTAACTTTTGGACTATTACTTCTTAACTCAATCTCCAACGCTCAAGTTAACAACGGAATAATTGGTGATAACACAGCATTCATTTTTAATTTCAATGGTAGTTCTGGAAACAATTGCTCCACAAGAAATGGGGTACCCCGCTTTGACTATTTGCCTGCGGAATACCCTAGTTACATGAATTATGGATTTACCGGTACAGCTTTAATGATTAATAAAACTGCCCAAACCAAGAACTATTCAAATTTTCCAATCTCATTTCACGATGACTTTTGCAATGTAGTGACGATGGATTTTTCAGGTGGAGTTGACATAAAAATAAAAGTAAACTCCACTGTTGCAGTTCCTGAATGCATGGTTATGTTGGGAGATGCCAATAACAAGTGGACTAGTGCAGCTCCACAAAAAACTTCACTTGTAGTAGGTGATAATGAATTGACTCTCTCAGGGGTAACATGGCAAGAGTTTGGTGGAGCTACTGTGGACCCAACTAATATTGTCAACGCTAGTTTATATTTTAGAAATGGTTGGAATGACATGTCAACAGGGAACCAAATTGTAGGCGATTTCACCATTGATTACATTTCATTTAATGGCAGCAATGTAACTAATACGGTTACTTCTAAACCCAGCTCAAATGACATTAATGTATATCCTAATCCAGCTACCGAGGTGATAAACATCGATGCTAAAGACCAAGATGTTTCAAATGTGAGAATAACAAGTGCCATTGGGAATGTGGTTCACAACCAAAATATTGCTACAGGAACAAAAAAACTTTCGATTAACACGAATAGCTATAGTGCTGGAGTATATTTTATTGAAGTTACGACAGGGTCTGAAAAGATTACGAAAAAACTTATTATCAACTAATTACGACTGTATCTAGCATAAGATTAGTTTCAATTTTTAAACCACTTAACTATGAAAAATTTACTTTTTACGCTAATGATATGTCTTGGATTGTCTGTCAATGCGCAAGACTATAAAATCACAAAAGTATTAGACAATGGTCCAGCTGAAACAACCTACAATCTAGTAGTTGTAGCTGAGGCGTACACATCCAATGATATGCAATTATTTGAAGATGCTGCAGCAGCAATGGAAAGCGCATACCGACAAAACGATCATTTCAACAATGGATTAATTGACAAAATGAACATTTATGCAATAAGCTGTCCTTCAGTTGACAATGAAATAAGTTTAATAGCAAACAACCCTGGACCAACTGATGCAATTCAAGTAAGTCAGCTTAAAACCACGCAATTTGGAATTCACTACCTGAACACTTACAGGGCATACTTGATCCCTGACACCACTTTAATAAAAGCACGCAGAATGGCCGCAGAACATGTGCCATTTGTGGATAATGTGGTCATCATGGTAAACGCTTCCCAACCTGGACAAAGACTAAGTGGAAGAGCTAGCATTGAGGACGCAGTAAGTGTTATTGGAGTTGCCAACAATTTTTCGTCCTCGTGGGAAAAGTACATCTTAATTCATGAAACAGGACACAGCATGGGTGGTCTTTCTGATGCTTACTCCACTACAGCTGAGGAAGGATTTAATAAAACGATCAACAGAGACCCAAGCACCATCAGGTGGAAAAGCTTTTTAACTGATCCTGATGTGAGTATTGATTCCATAACACCTGGAGTGTATATTCCAAATAGAAACTGTTTAATGAGAAGCACAAACCCAGCATTCTTTTGTCCAGTATGCGCACATGTAATGACTCAAACGATAGGTACTGATGAAGTACTAAAAATACCGAACGTACATCGCGTAGAAGTCGTTTCTGAAGATTTAACGGCAGACATTTTTACTTTTAAATGGGATGCAGTACCAGGTGCCACAGCTTATGAGGTGATATACACCAACAGTGCTTACGTTCAAGGTGTTTATGAAAAAAAGATTTTAACACAAACCACCACTACAAATCAGGTCACATTTGATTTAAAAGGTGAGTATTATGTTTCTTTTCGAGACAAGATTACGGTTCGTGCGTACAACGATAATTTCAGTACTTTTTTTCAGCCCTTTGATGTTCAAATTCCTGTTTACTGGAAACCGTCAGTACCATTCAACGTGCCATCTAACATTACAACTTCAGAGGTAACAAGTACGTCAGTTAAGCTAAGTTGGAACGACACCAGAAATTCGCAGGCTACTGAAATAAGATTATGGAATGCAAATGGTGAGTTTTCAGAATTAAGGACAGAAAACAACTCGATTTCATTGCATAACTTGGAGAAAGACGCAACGTATTTTGTACAAGTAGCAGCAATAGAACCTATTGACCTCGACTCTAATAATGCTAGCCCATTTTCAGAAAAAATGGAAGTGAAATTAGCTGGAGTAACCAGTATTTTAAAATTAGCAAGCAATTCTTCTAAGTTGAATATCTACCCGAACCCTGCTGCTAACACATTTGAAATTCAATATTTACAATCATCCACCGATTTTGAAATTATAAATGAATCTGGAAAAGTGGTAAAAAAGGGAGTGATAACTCCAGGTAAACAAATCGAAATAAATGAACTAGCTGCAGGCAGCTACTTTGTGGTCACAAAGCAAAATAACACAGCTTTAAAATTCATAAAATTATAACCATTAAAAATCGTTCTTAGCAGAATTGAAAGAAGGTCAAGTTAGTTTATAAGTTAAAGGTATTTCAATTCTGTAAAAGGTCCAGCTTGCTCGCTGGATCTTTTTTTCATACTTGCTTTGTGAAACAAAATCATCTTAAACACGTACACTACAATTATGTATAACACCAACTTCATGAACAGATTAAAACCCTACATTTACTTGATAAGCCTTACCTCCTTCGTATCCACTCAGGCACTTGCTCAAACCAAATATCATGTAGACCCGAGTGGTAGCGATTGGAACCCAGGAACAATTGGATCGCCTTGGAAAACAGTTTCTAACGCAAACTATCAGGCTACCGCTGGAGACACAATATTCATTAACGCAGGTACTTACAACGAAAAACTTGACTTAAAAGTAAGTGGTAACTCGTCTGGTTCAATTGTGTTCATAGGAGACAGCATTAACAAACCCGTACTTGACGGAACAGGGTTAACACCCTCGGGAAGAGAAGGCTTAATCTCTATCAACACAAAGTCCTACTTGGTTTTTCAAAACTTGGAAATAGCCAACTTCAGCAGCAACTCAAACAATACTCCTGTTGGAATTTACATTGATGGATTCTCCAATAATATCCTAGTTAAAAAC
>JBLIAZ010000066.1:0-11952 GCA_047631875.1 Saprospiraceae bacterium | reverse complement strand
TTATTTATGTCATTGATAAATTCAATCCCGTTTAAGCTTAATTATAGCAAGATAAAAAATTATTGATGAAGCACAGAAGGATAGCAGGGCAATATAGAAATAGTGACAGATTGTATGTTTAAAAAAACATCTCTAATCTAAAATATTCTACGAATACGATGGGTTAGAGATTTTTTTTAAACATACAATCTGTCCCTCACTCTTCCTGTCCCTCATTCTTCCTATATTGTGGATATATGAAAAGTAAAATTCTTTATAAAACGGTATTGCCTTTATTACTTGTTGTTGATGCTGTAACAATATTGGAATTCTTAATACCTAATAAAATCATTTATTTTTTAAATGCGATAAACATCGACTTTGATCATAGAGATGATGATGTTGTTATTATTGTAACAACTGTTTTGAGTTTAATTTTAATTGTATTGTCGTTTATTTTTTATGACAAAAGCGCAAGTACAAGACGTAACAGGGGTTTCTTTTTAATATTAATATTTAGTGTGCTAATTCATTCTCCTATTGTAATTTTTATGGTGATTGAATTATGGTCTTTTGGCGAAACACGTAGTTATTAAAACTTTTTTACTATGAGTAATAATTTTCCTTCCAACAATAAGGGACAGACACCATAGCCGTCAACTTAAGCACATTTCAATAATTTTCAAGGGAGACATTTTTCCTTTCTTAACCTCTTTGACACAGGTTTTACGGAGCATTTCTTTCAGCATTTAATCAGCACCCGTCCCTGAATTGCTTGCGTCAAGCATCTTAGAACCCTTTAAAATAAGCGGTAATTACTTTCTGTATTGGCAAATAAGCCACCTCAAACATTTGATATTAAGAGGAGAAGATGGACACCCATCTTCGGTTTACACAAAGTCAACTAAAGTCAACAACAATGACTATTCCAGGTGATTAGTTGTTAATATCTCTTGTTCTTGTTTTACCTTCTTTGACGTTTTTATGTCATTATTTTGTCACTCCCCGGACGAGTGACTACTTTTTTTCATTCACGAGTGACTAAAAGAGAAATGATGAAACAAATTGAAACAACAACTAACAAACGGAAACAGATGAGCTCAAATTTTACAATGCCAAAAAAATGTATTTTTTGCAATAATACATTCACAGCAAAAACGCTTTACACCAAATATTGCTCTATGTCATGCAATAGAACTCACTACAAGAAAAAGAAAAGAGCGGAAAAAATACAAAACCACAACAGTACTTCCACAAAGTCTGTCGATACACTTTACCAAAAAAACGAAATTGATCTCTCACAAAAACACGTCTTAAGCATAAAGGAAACTTGTCAATTGAAGCTGTCGGCCTGCGGAGCTTAAAAATGTTCACAACTTTACTGTTTATTTTCTCCTTCTCGTTCCACTTTTTCTCCTATTTTTAATGTCCCTATTTATTGAAAACAGGTTATAAAACAGTTAATCAGCCCTCAGACCTTGAGGCACACACCAGTAACTAAAGCGCTCATGACCAGCCTCTTGCATTCAAGTATTGGTCATCACTAAATTATTTTTATTGTAATAATCACTGACCGTAAGTTCATTACGGTACGGGAGTTTATTCTTGTTAAACCATTATAAAAAACTTGCTGTGCTTATAAATTGTCACTCACATTACTCCCTCCGTTACGGCACCATGTCCATCGAGCAGCTGGTTCAAAAAGCCAAGGACAAAAACCATGATTGCATTGCCTTAACGGACATCAATTGCATGACAGGAGTGTACGACTTTGTGTTGGAATGTGGCAAGCAAGGTATTAAGTCAGTACTCGGTATTGAGTTCCGCAACGGGGACGAACTACTCTACGTAACACTTGCCCGCAACGCAGCAGGATTCAAAGAGTTAAACGAATTCCTATCTCACCGGAACATTAATAAAACTCAATTCCCAAAACAAGCCCCGCTGTTTGAAAACAGTTATGTCATATACCCTTTCAATAGTATACCTAAAACATTACGAGAAAACGAATACATAGGAATTCAAACCGAAGACATCAATCAATTGTTTAGCCAGCGGTACAAGACCATCATCAAAAAATGTGTCATCCTCCACCCTGTTACCATTGCATCTCGTTTTGAATACGACCTCCACTTGTGTTTAAGAGCAATGGATCACAACGTGGTCATGGACAAACTACAACCACACCAATACGGCAAATTACAACACCACATCCCTCCTATTGATAAACTCTTGTCCAAGTACGAACGCTTCACAAGCGTCGCTTACAACACCTTAAACATCCTTGACGACTGCTGTTTTGAATTCGACTTCAACACCGTTAAAAACAAAAAGCACTACACCGCTTCCCGATACGAAGACAAAGAACTCCTCACCCAACTCGCCTTAAAAGGCATGGAGGAACGCTATGGGAAAACTAGTGATCAAACCGATGGTAAAGATAATACTGAAGCGAATTCTGAGGCTAAAAATAGAATCGCCAAAGAACTTGAAGTCATCCACAACATGGGATTCTCCGCCCACTTTTTAATCACCTGGGACATCACCCAGTATAGCTCACGTCAAGGGTTTTGCCACGTAGGACGAGGCTCGGGAGCCAACAGCATTGTAGCTTATTGCATTGGCATTACCGACGTGGATCCCATTGAACTTAACCTGTTTTTTGAACGCTTCCTCAACCCACACCGTTCCAGTCCACCTGATTTCGACATCGACTGGTCACACAAAACCCGCGACCACATATTGGATTACATTTTTGATCGATTCGGCAAAGAACACACCTGCCATGTGGGCTCAGTTAACACCTTTCAAAACCGCTCACCCATCCGCGAACTAGGAAAAGTATTCGGCTTACCCAAGGAGGAAATTGACATGCTCGTCAAAAACCGCAGGCGCAACAAACAAAGCGCGCAACAAGCTTCCACATTAAGTGAAATGCTCAAGGACGAGATTTGCCAAAAAATTGAAAAGTACTGCCACGTCCTTCAAAACAAACCCAACCACCTTTCCATGCATTCCTGTGGGATACTAATCACCGAGGAACCAATTACGCAATACACAGCACTCGAGCTTCCACCCAAAGGCTACAACACCGCTCAAATAGACATGTACATATGCGAGGACATCGGGCTCGAAAAACTAGACGTCCTTTCCCAACGAGGCCTAAGCAGCATTGAAACCTGTTTACAAACCATTGAATCCAACCAAGGGGAAAACCGAGGCGAAACAGAAAGAGTAAGAACAAACATTCACCAAATACAAAAACTAAAAAATGACCCCGAACTCAACGACAAACTTTCCCGAGGAAACACCATAGGCTGCTTTTACATTGAAAGTCCAGCCATGCGCGGACTACTCCGTCGACTAAAGTGCGACAACTACATTACCCTAGTAGCTGCCTCCTCCATCATCCGTCCAGGAGTTGCCAAGTCAGGAATGATGCGGGAATACGTGGCGCGTCATAATAAAGTGCGCGAAGTACATTACCCTCACCCCATTTTTAAAGAACAGCTCGAGGAAACCTACGGCGTGATGGTATACCAAGAAGACGTCATTAAAATAGCTCACTTTTTTGGAGGCTTGTCACTGGCCGACGCCGACGTACTCCGCCGAGCCATGTCAGGCAAAGTCCGCGACAACAAACAATTTGAACAAGTAAAAATCAACTTCATCAACAACTGCAAATCCTTTGGCTACAGCATGGACATGGTGGCCGAGGTTTACCGACAAATAGAAAGCTTTGCCGGCTTTTCCTTTTGCAAAGCACACTCAGCCTCCTACTCCGTGGAAAGCTACCAAAGCCTGTACTTAAAAACCCATTACCCCTTGGAGTTCATCGTCGGCGTGATCAACAACTTTGGAGGATTCTATCGAACGGAAGTATACATTCACGAAGCCAAAATGAGTGGCGCTAACGTGTGTTTACCTTGTGTTAACCACAGTGATTACCTTACCAACATCAACGGCAAGGACATTCATTTAGGTTTCATTCACGTGGAAAGGATCGACAAAACCTTAAAAGAACTCATCCCTAATGAACGGACGAGGAACGGAGACTACCTGAGTTTGGAGGATTTCATATTAAGGACCAATGTTTCCTACACCTCACTTAAACAACTATTGTACCTCGGAGCCTTTCGCTTTACTGGGCAAACCAAAGCCGAACTACTAGTTAACGCTAGGATACTTACCCGGAACGAAACCAACAGCGCCAACCCCACCTTGTTTCAAACCAAAACCAAAAGCTACAAACTCCCCGAATTACAACGATCCATAGTGGAGGACGCTTACGATGAAATTGATGTGTTGGGGTTTCCATTATCGGTAAGTACGTTTGAGTTAATTGATTATGATTCAAAGTATAATTCACAATCAATGGCGAAAATCGCTGCCCTTCCACTGACTTATGTGGATGAATTAAAAAACCTTAATAACAACAAAATCACCATGATAGGAATGCTTATATCAATTAAAGATGTGCCTACTGCAAAAGGACACATGAACTTTGGAACCTGGATCGACGAGAAAGGAGATTATTTTGACACCACACATTTTCCTGACGCTTTACAACGCTTTCCCTTTTCCGGAGCAGGGTGTTATGTTTTGTACGGGAAGGTTACTGTGGACTTTCATTTCCCCACACTTGAAATCATTAAAATGAAGAAGCTTCCCATTAAAGCTGATCCCCGTTATGAGGATCCGAGGTTGCAATCGCAACTCCCTACGACTAGAGAACTTCAAGGAGGGAAATTACCGAGGGCTCCGTACCCGTCGGGAGGACAGGTTAGTAAGTTGTTTGGGAGGGCTGAACAGCCGAATCCTCTGGCTAAAAATCCGGATAATAATTTACCGCCGTAAGGCTTGCCGTGGGCCTAGTTCTGCAATTTTCCATTGCATGGACTCCTCTCGGTCAGGAGTTGACCCTCCTTTTTCTTGATAAAAAGTAGCAAAAATCAAGCCTGGCACTTCAAAAACTACCAGCTTACTTTTTGTCTTAGCTAAAAAAAGAACACAGTACATACCGTTGAACTTTTTTTGTCATCCTACCTCAGACTCGCACACCTCAAAGAGCTGGTGCCATTTTTTTCACTGATGGCGTGAGCATGACGTGAAGTTGAGATTGGTTATATAACGTGACAAATAGAACAATAAGAACAACGTAAAAGACATGAACAAAACAAAGACATACACTTCTCCCCACTATGGCTCACGAACTCTGCGGAAGGCATCATATGCGAATTAGTAGAAAACAAATCCTGCGGAAAGGAAGCCTCAAAAAAAGCTGTCCGAGATCCTAGGGGATCGAGTTCTTTTTTTGGTGCGGAGGATGTAGTTTTCAATAATTTCATGTGCTAGCCTTGATTTTTTGTTACTTTTTTATCAAGAAAAAAGGAAGGCTTCCTCCGAGCCCAAAGGAGTCCCCGCCATGGAAATGGCAAGAAATGAACCGAGGAGGTACGTCGAACAAGTGAACACGAAAAATAAAAAAGAGTGAACAGATTTAGAAATAAAACCGTCGGAGACAAACGAAATGAAAAATTGCAAAATTGAGATTAAGAATTAAAAGCAAGCTTCTACGCTAGCTGAAGAAACAAATCATGAACAACAATCAAAGACAAATAGTCCACGCCGACCTCGATACCTTCTTCGTCTCCTGCGAACGCTTACGGGATTCAAACCTCGAAGGTTTGCCAATCATAATCGGAGGAACCTCCGGCCGAGGAGTAGTATCCTCCTGCTCCTACGAATCCAGAGTATTCGGAGTCCGCTCCGCCATGCCAATGCGTTACGCCCTAAAACTCTGCCCTCAGGCTCGAGTAATCAAAGGCGACATGGAATTGTATTCCCAAAAATCAAAGGAAGTAACCGAAATCATCCAAGACAGCATGCCGCTAGTCGAAAAAGCAAGTGTCGACGAATTCTACATGGACGTCACTGGAATGGACAGGTTTTTCGGAACCTACAAATGGACGGATGAACTCATGCAGAAAATACATCACGAAAGTGGACTAGCCATGAGCTTTGGTTTATCAAGCAACAAAACCGTGTCAAAAATAGCCACAGGTGAAGGAAAGCCCTTTGGCAAACTCCACATCACCCCTGACCAAACAACTCACTTTTTAAATCCTTTGTCCATTAAAAAAATCCCCATGTTGGGAACCGAAACCTATCGGGAGCTATCAAGGATTGGAATCCGAAGCATTGAACAACTAGCAGGAAGCCCTCAGGAGTTCATGCAGAAGCTCTTTGGAAAAAACGGCTCCTCGTTGTGGCTAAAAGCTCAAGGGATCGACAACGCGCCTGTAATCCCCTACAGCGAGCGCAAGTCCATTTCCTGTGAAAGAACCTTCCTCAAGGACACCACGGACGTCATACAGCTTAAAGCACTACTTGTAAAAATGATAGAGAAAACAGCTTTTGATTTACGCAACTCCTCACAGCTTACCTCAGTCATAGCGGTGAAAATTCGTTATTCAAATTTTGACACGGAAACTAAACAGGTCAGGATTTCATATACCGCTAATGATGATAAGATTATAAAGGTCGTCAAGGAGTTGTTTGATAAGTTGTATCAAAGGAGAATGCTGATTAGATTGATTGGGATAAGGTTTTCCGGGTTAGTAAGAGGAAGTGAGCAGATCAGCCTCTTCGACGACACGGTAAACAAAGTACGTCTCAACGAAGCAGTGGACAGAATGAAGAAGCGTTTCGGCTCACAATGCTTAACGCGGGCTGAGACGTACAATGCTTACCGTGGGAAATAGTACTGTTATCTCGTTGCGAGGAACGAAGCAATCTCTCTTGTTTTCTTCCATCGCATTCTTTGCAATCTTCCATTGCATGCACTCCTTTGGGCTCGGAGGAAGCCTTACTTTTCGCTTGATCAAAAAGTAACAAAAAAACAAGGCTAGCACATGAAATTATTGAAAACTACAGATCTTGTTGCATGGATACCTCCACTCATTAAAGTTAGTAATTTTGCTCTAAACCCATCAGATGAGAGCCTACAAACAAAAGATAACAAAGTAAGAGACAAGCTCAAAAAGTGGAATGGAAAAGAACCGAGAACAAGGGACGAACAAGAGAAAACCATTGAAGGTTAAATACCTGTGAACAAAACATTGTATTTGCAATTGATGCCAGAGGACTTAAGTGTTCTGGTAAAAAGGAATGGACACAATCTCAATATAGAAGGGCCAGAAGACGAAAGTTCATTAAGATTCATGCTGGGATAAATGTGAGCACAAGACACATCCTTTTCAACAAATCTACCAACTCAAAAGTCTCAAACATATCAGTATTGTCGGAAGCAATCGATACTGTTGACCTTAAGTTTGATACGCTATTTGCTGATGGCGGATACGATTCAAAGTCTTCTTACTTCTTACCTCCTACCTGACCCTGAAACTAAGGTTGTTATCACACCTAGGCGTAATGCTATTGCAGACAAGCTGACTCACCAAAGAAACAAGGCTATTAAGTACATCGGAGAACATCGAAAATCAAGGTGGAAACGAGAATTTGACTACCATCAACGGGCATTGGTAGAGCATCTCTTTAGCAGGTGGAAAATCATTTATGGTGAAAACATACGTTCCAAGAATACTGAAGCACAACAGACGGAGGTGACACGAAAGTCATTCATTCTAAACAAAATGACAGACCTTGGAATGCCCGAATGGAAAAGGATTTACTTCTTGAATTAGGGCGAGGAAATCAAAATTCAGATTGTTTTGGATGAAAATCTATCCATGCAATAAGACCGCTTAACTACCTTAACTTTTTTCTCTAGCTTTTAGTTGTAATTCCAGTTTCGGGTTAAGTCGTCTTGAAATTAAACATAATTAAAGCTGATCACAAGTTCTTCAAAACAAATTCTCCTTACTTTTACAAAAATTCCATGGACAGCAACAACCACATAGTTTTTAATTATTTTAATTCTGAAACGACTGGTATTGAATTACCAAAAAAATTCACTTTCCCATTTTACTATGAACCACACTTGCTTGCAACAATTGCATGTAAGGAATTGCAAAATCACATAATTAATCAAAAGGAGTGGGCGCACAACTTTGGTTTACCAGAAAACGATCTCACGCTGCAGAATGGTGTTGCTATTGGTAAAATGTTTGGAGTCCTAGTAGTTCAATCGCCCCAAGGTGATATAGGATATTTAGCAGCTTTCTCTGGGAAATTAGCAGATAGCAATCATCATAAAATGTTTGTCCCTCCCGTTTATGACATGCTAAAAGAAGGAGACTTTTTTCTAAAAGGAGGAGTAGAAATAATAGCGATAAATAAGAAAGTTGAAACACTTGAAAACAACGAGAATTACCTACAAATACTAAATAAGTATGAAGCTTGCTCAAGTGAGGCTTCCGATGACATTGCTAGTAAAAAAAAGGCCTTAAGAGAAAATAAGAAAAAGCGTAAGGTGATCCGTGAAAAAGGAAGAATTGAACTTAGCGATCTTGATTTTATTGAATTACAAGAAAAACTGAAAGACGAAAGCCTAAAATACCAGTATTTCTTTAGGAAAAACGAAAAAATGTGGGATGAAAAACTCACTGTTCTAAAAGAACATTTAACACCTTTTTCAAAAGAGATTAATGAGTTAAAAGAAGAACGAAAAGCAAAATCTAACAGTCTTCAAAACAGGTTGTTTTCTGAATATAAATTTTTAAATCAAAAAGGAGAAACACAATCTTTGACGAACATCTTTGACGAGACTGTTTTGAAGAAACCGCCTGCTGGAGCGGGAGAATGTGCAGCACCAAAGCTTTTGCAACATGCATTTTTAAACAATTTAAAACCTATCGCTTTAGCGGAATTTTGGTGGGGAGAATCCCCTCCAGCTGAGGTAAAAAAGCACCTTCAATACTATCCTGCATGCAAAGGGAAATGTGAACCCATCTTACATCACATGCTTGCAGATATTGAGGTAGATGAAAACTTATTACTCGTTAACCTAGGGAAAGAGAAAGAAATTGAAATTTTGCACGAAGACGAGGACTTGGTTGTTATAAATAAGCCAGCTGAACTTTTATCAGTTCCAGGAAAATCAATTACTGATTCAGTATATACACGAATGCAAGTAAAATACCCAAATGCTTCTGGACCACTAATTGTTCATCGTTTAGACATGTCCACATCGGGCATCATGGTAATTCCTTTGAACAAGAAAACTTATGGTTTTCTCCAAAAACAATTCATTAACCGACTCATCAATAAAAAATACGTGGCTCTACTTGACGGAATCGTCCCTTCAAATAATGGAACCATAGATTTACCTTTAAGGGGGGATTTAAACGACCGCCCTAAACAATTGGTATGTTTCGAACACGGGAAAGCATCACAAACAAAATATAAAGTGGTGGAACGTTTAAATAATAAAACAAGGATTAATTTTTATCCTTTGACTGGGAGAACACATCAATTAAGGGTTCATGCATCACATTTCAAAGGCTTGAACATTCCAATTGTTGGTGACGACTTGTATGGCAATAGGTCTTCGAGACTTCATTTACATGCTGAGAGCATCGAGTTTGTTCATCCTACAACTCGTGAAAAGATGAAAATACGATGCAAGGAGGAGTTTTAAACATGAATCTGTTTATCCAAATTGTGAAATACCTTGAGTATAAATTAGTTAGTTACACTTTTAGTATTACCTTTGGGGCATTATTAATTATTTTTATATTTAAGTTATGAGTAACGGTACAGTAAAATTTTTCAACGATACCAAAGGGTTTGGTTTCATTACACCTGAAGAAGGAGGTAAAGATGTTTTTGTTCACGTAAGTGGATTAGTAGACGAAATCAACGAAGGAGACGAAGTTTCTTTTGATGTTGAAGAAGGAAAAAGAGGTTTAAATGCGGTAAACGTATCTAAATCTTAAGAATCTAGATTCTAAAATTCAAAGCCCATCTTCGGATGGGCTTTTTTTATGCCTAAATTTTAACGCAAACCCATAGCAACACTTACCCTCATATTGCTAGCAAGCAAAACTTACCTTACACCACTATTAACTTTTCCGCTGCGCGCTCTAACTCATCATTGTCCTTTGCAAAACAAAACCTTAACACTTGGTCTTGTCGTTTGTCTTTAAAAAAGACGGAAATGGGAATAGATGCAACTCCATAATCAATAGTTAGCCTGTCAGCAAAAAACCTGTCGTCTTCATTTGTGATTCTTGAATAATCCAGCAAAGCAAAATAAGTGCCGCTTGGCACCAAAGCATCAAAGCGGCTACCTTTAACACAGTCCATAAAGAAATCTCGTTTGGTCTGAAAAAAATCATTCAAAGCTAAATGCGTACTCTCATCTTGGGAATAGTCTGCAATAGCATGTTGAATAGGAGTATTCACAGCATAAGTTTGAAACTGATGGCACTTGACAAACTCTTGCATCAAAAACTCAGGAGCTAGTACATAGCCTACTCTCCAACCAGTCAAGTGGTACGTTTTACCGAATGAATATACCACAAAAGCACGTTCAGCTAACTCTGGCACATTGCAAATACTTAAATGTTTGCGGCCATCAAAAACTAAATGCTCGTATACTTCATCAGAAAGTATCAAAATATTGGTGTCTTTGACAATGTTCACAAGCTCATCAATGTCTGACTGACTCCACACACTTCCTGTAGGGTTATGTGGAGAATTTATCATGATGACCTTAGTTCTTGGACTCACTTTATTTTTTACATCTTCCCAATCAACTTCGTAACTTCCTTTTTTCAATGCCGATCGAAGCGGGATTCCTTTATTTAAAACCACTGCCGGTTCATAACAATCATAAGAAGGATCAATGATTATGACTTCGTCACCTTCATTTACCACAGCTGAAATGGCTGTGTAAATAGCTTGAGTAGCACCTGCTGTCACACAAATTTCACTTTCAGGATGATAATACCTCCCTCCTGCTTTATGAGATTTTTCAGATAAACTCTCTTTCAGTCTCATTACACCTGTCAGTGGTGCGTATTGATTAAATCCCTTTTTTGTGTAGTCACAAATTAAATCAAGTAGTTTAGGATCGGCTCCGAAACCGGGAAAACCTTGCGCTAAATTAATCGCATTATGCTTGTTTGCCAATGCTGTCATCACAGGAAAAATGGATGTTTCGGCGTTGGGAAGTTTTGAAATGAGTTCCATTCAATTTAAAGTTTATAGACTTTCAATAAAAGCCAAGAGCTTTTGGCCAAATTTTTCAAAAGTATGCTCTTTGTTATCACGTCTAGTATTTTGTTTAAACTCGTCTAGTTTAGACAAAGTTTCGGTAATCCCCTCCCTTACACTTTCAGGACTACTATCCCTACAAACAAAACCATCCTTGAGGTGATTAACCTCATTTGGAAGTTCTCCAACAGGTGTAACTACCATGGGCACTTCGAAATGTTTAGCAATAGCAGCTATACCACTCTGGGTCGCTGACCTGTAAGGTAACACGCAAACATCACTTGCCGAAAAGTACAACTTAACTTCTTCATCTGGGATGTACTTGATGTGCTTACACAGCTTTTCATTATTAATTCCCGCGTCTATTAATTGTTGATCCAATTCGCTCTGTTCTTCATAGCTTTCACCAGCTATCAATAAAGTGTAATTGTCAGTGTAATCAGCCAATGCTTTTATTAAAATATCGAGTCCTTTGTATTTTCTGATGAACCCAAAAAACAAAATTACCTTTCGTTCAGGATTAATTTTTAAAGCATTTTTTGACGTGTTTTTATCAAGTATTTCTCCAAAATGACTGTATACAGGGTGTGAAATTTGAATGAATTTAGCATCAGGTTTATAACTGAGTAATTGTTTTTTTACAGTATCACTCAACACAACAAACCCATCATTTTGAGATAAGTAATATTTATTGAATGCGTCGTCAAAAAACCTTTTTTCGTGTGGAATTATGTTATGCAACAAAGCCACTTTTTTTGATTTCACAGCTTTCACTGTCCTCCCTAGTGATGG
>JBLIAZ010000065.1:0-12063 GCA_047631875.1 Saprospiraceae bacterium | reverse complement strand
TGGCACCTCGATGTCGGCTCGTCACATCCTGGGGCTGGAGAAGGTCCCAAGGGTTGGGCTGTTCGCCCATTAAAGTGGCACGCGAGCTGGGTTCAGAACGTCGTGAGACAGTTCGGTCCCTATCTGTAGTGGGCGCTGGAAATTTGAGTGAACCTGACTCTAGTACGAGAGGACCGAGTTGGACATACCTCTGGTGTATCTGTTGTGCCGCCTAGGTGCAGCGCAGAGTAGCTACGTATGGATGAGATAAGCGCTGAAAGCATCTAAGCGCGAAACTCGCCACAAGATGAGATTTCCCTTGAGGGTCGTCAAAGACTATGACGTTGATAGGTTGCAGATGTAAAGACAGTAATGTCAAAGTCGAGCAATACTAATTACCCGAACGGCTTTTCTGTCGTACGACATAAATTTGTTTCTTCTATTTTTCTCGATTTTATAAGTTAAAATATTCAAAAGTCTATGGTGACTATTGCGTAGGTGTCCACCTCTTCCCATTCCGAACAGAGAAGTTAAGCCCTACTGCGCCGATGGTACTAGCGTATGCTGGGAGAGTAGGTCGTTGCCGGTTTTATAAAAGCCTTACCTTTTTGGTAAGGCTTTTTTTTTGCCAATTTTTTGGTACAACAGCATTTTTGTTGCTTTTACCTAATACTCAGGTTAAGAACTTAAATGCTATGTTTATATTTGTGCACTCTGTGATGAATACTGTAACAAATTATTTTCAATTTACGAGCGGCAAATTAATCTTGTTGTTTCTGTTCGCATTCTTTTTTTCCATTTCTAAAGGTGGTGATACGCTGTCTGTGGACGGTTATATTAATGATGCGATTGAAAATGATTCTACTGGATTGCTGACGGTGATAAAACAAGACAGCAAACAAGTGTTTAATCCCTATTTGTTTTCTCAAACTACAGGAGGTTTGCGATTGAGATTGACACCACAATTTACATTAGGAAAGTGGTATGATGAACTCACCTTGACGGAGTTAGGAAGTAATGACTTTGTACTTACGGATTCATCTGTCACCAATGTCAACTATTTATATGGATTGGATGCTTCTCACGAGTTTTTGGCGAAGTACAGTGATAAGGTTGGGAATACATATATGAATTTAGTTTTCGATAGAACAGCTTCTGAAAGTCGGTTTGCAAATTCAAATGTCAAGAATGTAGGATTCCTACTAAACTTTGCGAAAAGAGTGGGTGAAAATAGATTTAATTATGGCTTTGCAAAGAATAGCTACTCTTTGCAACATAATGGTGGAATTACTGACTCATTAGTGTATGAAAATGCTTTGGAGTTGACGGTGTATACTGTTCCTGTCTTATTACATGCAGCAAAAAGTTCAATAGCTACAACGAATGCTTATGTTGGAAATCAGTATGTGTTAAATTATATTGATCCAAACGACAGTTCAGTAGCTGACAGCGTTCAACCGAAACACCTGCATACTTTTGGGTATGAAGTTAATTTTAGAAAGGAGCAGTATGTTTATTCCATGGACCGTGCGGACATTGACAGCGGAATTTTTGATACAACATTGATAAACTTGAACGAGACTTGGGATAGTTTAGGATTTTCTAAAAGAGGGTATGAGATTTATTATCAGTTGTTAGATTCAAATAACAGAAATCTTTTTAAACTTGCTCATAATTACTCGCACTACGATTGGAATGCATTAGATAAGTCTTTTGTGAGCTTTACCTTTAGTAACTATGGACTAGGAAGATTTTCTGTTAGGGGGAGTTATAACCTTAATGGTTTGTGGAAAAATGGTTATACGATGTCCGTTTCTCATCACACAAAGATATCTAGGTCATGGTTGAACTCTATTGAGTACAAACTAGATTACAATTTGCCAGGATACTTTTATTTGAAATACCAAGGGAATCATTTTAAGTGGGATAATGCCTTTACTAAAGTGAGAAATCAATCAATTGATTATTCATTGCTTCATAAACCGTCTTTTACTGGATTGGAAGCAAAGGTACAACTGCTTGATGATTGGATCTATATGGATACGCTTTCTCTTCCAGTTCAATTGACGGAGCAAATTCAATATTTGAACCTTGGTTTATTTAATACTTATAAAAGTAAGCACATTAGCGTTTATACGAAATTTTCTTATCAGAAGTCAAGTTCTGATGTGTTGAGGTTCCCAACTTACAATTTAAGGAATGTATTTACATATAATTTAAAATTAGGGGAGCTAAAATTTACCGCGGGATACATATTCACTTATTTTACAAGTTTTACAGGACTCGACTACAATCCAAATTTGCGCAGAACTTATCTCCAAAACAACAAAATTGTGGGAGGGATTCCTTTATTGGATGTTTTTGCTACGGTGAAAATAGGAGAAGCTAATGTATTCGTGAAAGGCGAAAATGTGCTGTTTGAGAGTGTTTCTCGAGCTTATTATTTGTATCCGAACAGACCGGTTCTTCCTAGGTACATTAGGGTAGGGTTTAGTTGGGTATTTAAGAACTAGAGGATCTTTTATTGCTAATCAGTTAGCAACTTCGCTCATAAATTTTATTCGCATGAATCGAATTTCTTCTTCTTCATATTCTCCATCAAATTCTTCTACCGCCTCCTCAAGACTGTCGCTTTCTGCTTCCATGAAATATTCATATAAATCTTCTTGTTGGTCTTCTTCTAACATTTCATCAATGTAATAATTGATGTTTAGTTTTGTACCAGACGATACTATGCCTTCTATTTCTTCAATTATTTTTTCAATCTTTATTCCTTTACTTTCGGCAATATCTTCAATGGGTATTTTTCTATCAATGCTTTGAATAATAAATACTTTTAGTCCCGATTTGTTTACAGCTGATTTCACTACAATTTCGTTCGGTCTTTCTATGTTATTTTCTGTGACGTATTTACTAATGGCACTTATGAATTCACTTCCGAATTTGTGTGATTTGCCTAACCCTACACCTACGATATTACTTAGCTCTTCGTTAGAGCAGGGGTATTGAGCAGCCATGTCCTCTAAAGAGGGGTCTTGAAATATAACAAAAGGGGGTATGTTTTTTTGAGTGGCAACTTTTTTTCTTATGTCCTTTAGAATACTCAAAAGAACTTTGTCCGCCATACTTGCTTTTTCATTTTTCGTGTAAAAATCTTCAGGAATTTTGTCGTAGTCATGGTTTTGAGTAAGCATGGTAGAACTAGGTTTTAACAGAAAAACTTCCCCTTTTTCGGTTAGCTTTAAAGTGCCATAACTGTCAGTTTCTTTTGAAATAAACCCGTGCACAATAGATTGCCTAATAACGGCATTCCAATATTTTTCGTCCTCCTCTTTTCCACAGCCAAATTCTGGTAGATCTATGTGTTTATAATCTTTAATTTCGGCTGTTTTAACCCCTAAAAGAAAGTTAACCACATGTCTAAATTTAAATCTTTGTTTCAATAGTTTAACAATAGAAAGCACGATAACTATGGATTCCTTTCCTTCAAATTTTTCTTTGGGATTACTGCAATTATCACACTTTTTGTCACAGTTTTCTTCATTAAACTCTTCAGCAAAGTAATTTAACAATACTTTCCTTCTACACATGGCCGATTCTGAGTAGGAAACTATTTCATGCAGTAGCTGTTTGCCTATTTCTTGCTCGGCGATAGATTTACCTACTAAAAACTTTTCTAGTTTCTCAATGTCTTTATACGCGTAAAATGCAATGCAATGACCTTCCCCTCCATCTCTCCCGGCTCTACCTGTTTCTTGATAATATCCTTCCACACTCTTAGGGATGTCATGGTGAATTACAAAACGAACGTCGGGTTTGTCAATTCCCATTCCAAAAGCAATGGTTGCAACAATTACATCAGTATCTTCCATTAAAAAGGCGTCCTGGTGCTTGCTTCTCGTAGTGGTATCTAGTCCGGCGTGATAAGGAAGAGCTTTGATTCCATTCAACTGTAAAAACTCAGCGATTTCCTCTACCTTCTTTCTGCTTAAACAATATATGATTCCAGATTTTCCTTCGTTTTTTTTAATGTGCTGAACAATGTTCTTTTTTACGTCAAATTTTGGACGAACCTCATAAAAGAGGTTGTCTCTGTTGAACGAGTCTTGAAATATTTTAGCGTCCAACATTCCTAAGTTTTTTTGAATGTCGTGTTGTACTTTTGGCGTAGCGGTTGCTGTCAGGGCTATCAAAGGTATTTTAGCAATGGATTCTATGATGCCGCGTAGTCTCCTGTATTCTGGTCGGAAATCATGTCCCCATTCAGATATACAATGAGCTTCATCGATGGCACAAAATGAAAGTTCTAGTTCCTTGAGTAATTTAATATTCTCAGCTTTAGTTAATGATTCGGGAGCTAAGTATAAAAGTTTTGTTTTTCCAGCCCTTAGATCGTCTTTGATGCTTTCAATCTCACCTCTCGACAAAGAGGAATTAATGTAGTGTGCAATTTTGTTGTTGTTCGCATGATATCGTACAGCGTCTACTTGGTTTTTCATTAAAGCAATTAGTGGAGAGACCACTATTGCAGTGCCTTTCATCATCAATGCAGGAAGTTGATAGCAAATAGATTTACCGCCACCAGTGGGCATAATGACAAAAGTGTTTTTTTTGTCTAATAGATGTTGAATAATTTCTTCTTGCCTTCCTTTGAAACGGGAAAAGCCAAAATACTTTTTTAGCGCTTCTTTTGTGGAATTTGTGATAATATCCATTAAGTGGTCTTATTTATTTTCAATACTTTTACAGGGCTTACTCAAATTTAAGATTTAGAATAAAGCTTGTCCAGAAAAACCTAAGTTAAATTAAACAATAAGGTGTTTAAAAGTGAAAGAGAACAAACAAATTTTAAGTATTGCTAAAAAAGTCATTGATATAGAGACGGACAGTTTGTTGAAAGCTGCTCAGAGACTAGATCAAAACTTCATTGAAAGTGTTCATCTGATTGCAAATTGCAAAGGTCGAATTATTGTCACCGGAATTGGGAAAAGTGCGGCAATAGCAAATAAAATTGTTGCCACATTTAATTCAACAGGAACTCCTTCCATTTTTATGCATGCCGCTGAAGCATTGCATGGCGATTTAGGACTTTTGCTAAATGATGACATAGTTTTATGTATATCCAACAGTGGTAACAGTCCTGAAATCAAAAGTTTGGTGCCATTTATTCAATCCAGAAAAAATTGCATCATTGCGATTGTAGGTGATAAACGTAGTTTTTTAGCGCAGAATGCAGACCATGTGATTGACGCTCAGGTTGATACAGAAGCGTGTGATTTGGTCGAAGTACCTACTTCAAGCACCACTGTACAACTAGCATTAGGAGATGCATTAGCAGTGTGTTTAATGGAAATAAGAGGTTTTTCAAATGAAGATTTTGCTAAATCACATCCTGGAGGGTCATTGGGTAAAAAGTTGTCTTTACAAGTGAAGCAGTTGATGAATGAAAATCAAAAAGCCAGTGTGTTAACTGATTCCCCACTTGAGAAGGTAATTTTTGAAATTAGTTCGAAAAGAATGGGTGCCACGGCAGTGATGGACAAAGAGAATTTAGTTGGAATGATAACCGATGGAGATATTCGTAGAATGTTGCAAGACAATTCGAAACTTGATGATGTAGTTGCAAAGGATATCATGAGTGCTTCACCTAAAACAATAAATGAGAATGAACTGGCCATTGAAGCTCTAGCTGTGCTCAAACAATCGAATATCAGTCAAATTATTGTAATCGATGATACTGACAATTACGTTGGGATTATTCATTTTCATGATTTAATCAAAGAAGGATTATAAAAGACCATGGATAATACCGGACCAAATTCAACTCATAAGCAAAATCAACTGTCCTTTTTAGAGCATCTGGAAATTCTTCGTTTTATTCTGATGCGAATTGTGGGAGTAATAACGGTGCTTTCAATTTTTGTTTTTTCTTTTAAAGAATGGGTTTTTGACACGGTTGTTTTTGCTCCGCTTTCCTCGGGATTTTGGACTTATCAAAAATTATGTTCTGCAACACACTATATGCATGAAATTTTACCAAGTATAATTAATGCTGAAGCAGGTTGTTTTGGTGAATTATCCTTGCAGGTGATTGCGCCTAAAATGACGACTCAGTTCATGACGGCTTTGATGGTGTCGTTCATTGGAGGTGTTATCTTTTCTTTTCCGTACATCATTTGGGAAATTTGGAAATTCATTAAGCCAGCCTTGTACAATAAAGAACAAAAAAAAGCACGAGGTATTGTGTGGTGGACTTCCTTGCTTTTTGCATTAGGAATTCTTTTTGGATACTATTTCATTGCGCCAATGTCCATCCATTTTTTAGGAAACTTCTCTATTTCTTCGCAAGTTCAAAACTTACCAAGTTTGAACAGCTACATGGGTATTTTAGCGTCTACTACTTTGGCATCTGGAATAATTTTTGAGTTGCCAATTTTAGTATTCTTTTTATCTAAAATTGGTTTATTAACACCTGAATTAATGAAGAAGTACAGGAAACATGCTTTTGTTGTTACCTTACTTCTAGCTGCTATCATTACCCCTCCAGACGTGTTTAGTCAAGTTTTAATATGTATTCCTATTGTGATATTGTATGAAATTTCGATTTATATTTCTCGCTACGTACAGCGTCAAAAGAGCAAAGAAGGTTAAGGTTTTAAAAATAACTCCATGAAATTATCCACTGAGGGACTAGTAAAAATATACAAAGGAAGAAAAGTTGTAAAAGACGTTTCGGTTGAAGTAAATCAAGGTGAAATTGTTGGTTTATTAGGTCCAAATGGAGCGGGCAAAACAACTTCTTTTTACATGATTGTAGGTTTTGTTCAGCCGGACGGAGGGAAAGTATTTTTGGATGCTAAAGACATTACTAAAATGCCCATGTACAAAAGAGCAAAGTTGGGCATTGGTTATTTACCCCAAGAAGTTTCTGTATTTCGAAAGTTGACAGTAGAGGATAACTTGAAGGCAATATTGGAGATGACCAAAATGACCAAAAGTGAGCAAAACGAGCGTTTGGAAAAATTAATAGCGGAGTTTGGTCTAGAAAAGGTAAGACATAGTAAAGGAGACGTCCTTTCTGGGGGAGAAAAAAGGCGTACTGAAATTGCAAGGTGCTTAACAGTAGATCCTAAATTCATATTGTTGGATGAACCATTTGCTGGCGTTGATCCAATTGCAGTAGAAGACATTCAGCAAATTGTAAGTAAACTCCGAGAAAAAAACATTGGAATACTAATTACAGACCATAACGTTCAAGAAACCTTGCACATAGTGGACAGGGCATACCTTCTTTTTGAAGGGAGTATTCTAAAGACAGGAACTGCTGAAGAGTTAGCTGCAGATGAACAAGTAAGGAAAGTATACCTTGGACAAAACTTTATTCTAAGGAAATCTTAAGCAGATTAATAGCTTTTAATACTTTCTCTGTTTATTCTGCTTCCGAGAATTCGCCCATCGCACAAAACTTTTTAATTCTATTATCAATTAGCTTATCCACAGGTAATTTTTCTAATTCGTCAAGACCAAGTAATATGGCTTTTTTAACAGAAGCAAAAATTTCTTCTGGATTTGCATGTGCGCCTCCTAAGGGCTCTTTAATGATGCCGTCAACTAGTTTGTTTTTTAACATGTCATTTGGGGTCAACTTTAACGCATCTGCTGCTTTTTCCTTATGATCCCAGCTTCTCCATAAAATAGACGAGCAAGATTCAGGTGAAATTACAGAGTACCAAGTGTTTTCTAACATCAGTACTTTATCACCAATGCCAATTCCTAATGCTCCACCTGAAGCACCCTCACCCACAACAATACAAATTATTGGAACTGTCAATTGAAACATTTCCAATAAATTTCTTGCGATTGCTTCTCCTTGCCCTCTTTCCTCAGCTTCGATGCCCGGATAGGCCCCTGGGGTGTCAATTAAGCAGATTACAGGTTTGTTAAATTTTTCAGCTACTTTCATCAATCTCAAAGCTTTCCTATATCCCTCTGGGTTTGGCATGCCGAAATTTCTAAATTGACGCATTTTAGTGTTTACTCCCTTTTGTTGACCTACAAACATTACTGTTTTTCCGTCAATGCTTCCAAGTCCTCCAACCATCGATTTGTCGTCTTTCACATTCCTATCACCATGTAGTTCCATGAAAGAGCCTTCGTCTGTGATGTGCTCTATGTATGCTAAAGTATAAGGTCTGTCTGGGTGCCTTGATACTTGCACCTGTTGCCAAGGTGTTAAGTTGTCGTAAATGGATTTTTTAGCTTCCTTGATAGCTTTTTCAAGCTCCTTGCGGGTTTTGGTTACATTTACTTCCCCCTTCTTTTCTACCTCTTTTAGCCCCTCTAGTTGCTTGTATAAATCTGCAATCGGTTGCTCAAACTCCAAAAAATTCATAGTATCCATTTTATGGAGACAAATTTAATAATAAAAACACAGAATTAAACAACAGGTATTATTTACATTCGTGTCGAACAAATTGTTTTTCGATTATTGATGGTTGTATTTCCAAACGCTAAAATTAACCTAGGGCTTAATGTAGTTAAAAAGCGCGATGATGGATTTCATGACATAGAGACCGTTTTTTATCCAGTAAATTTACGAGAAGTATTGGAAATACATCCAACGGATTCAAAGGGAAGTTCATTCAGTAGTACAGGAATTGAAATCCCAAGCAACCAGAAAGGAAATTTAGTGTTGCAAGCTTACAACCTGTTATCTAATGATTTTGATTTACCAAATTTTGAATTTAGGTTGCACAAATTAATTCCCCTTGGGGCTGGTTTGGGAGGGGGTTCGGCGGATGCTTCATGTACGATCAAGGCCATCAATAAAAATTGCGAATTAGAGCTTTCGTTAACAAAAATGGAAAATTACGCAGCGAAACTTGGAAGCGATTGCCCATTTTTTATTCGTAATGAAGTGACTTTTGCTACGGGGAAAGGAGATGAGTTCCACTCCATCAAATGTGATTTAAAAGGAAAGTACATTTTGTTAGTTAATCCGAGTATACATCTAAGTACAGGTTTGGCATTTTCAGATGTGCGGCCAGAAAATAAAGGGAGAAATATTCCAGAAGCATTGAGTTATCCAATTCATGAGTGGAAACACTTGTTATTTAATGATTTTGAACCTTCTGTTTTTGCCATACATCCAGTTTTATCTACTCTGAAATCAACCTTGTACAGTAAAGGTGCTTTGTATGCATCCATGAGTGGTTCGGGTTCAACGATTTTCGGAATTTTTGAAAATAAACCAAATACTGATGGTGTCGATCAGTATTCATGTTGGGTTTTGCCTCTTGATTAAGTTCAATAATTTACTCCACACAGAGGATTCTGAGTGAATTGTGTGAAGATTCTATAACAGAGATTTTTCACATGTCCATTTACTCTTGGCAAAAGAAAATGTTCGTCATCAAAACTTCCGAAGAACTATATCGTTTGAGTATACAAAAAGAAAGCTTATTTTTGTAACATGATTCCTAAAGAGACCATTGATAAAATTCTTGACGAAGCCCGTATTGAGGAAGTCGTTGGCGATTTTGTGAGTCTCAAAAAAAAAGGAGCTAATTTGTTGGGGAACTGTCCTTTTCATAATGAAAAAACACCTTCGTTTACTGTATCTCCAGTCAAAGGAATTTATAAATGTTTCGGTTGTGGTGAAGCGGGTAATTCGGTGAATTTTTTGATGCAGCATGAGTCCATTTCATATCCGGAGTCGCTTCGTCAGTTAGCAAAAAAATACAACATTGAAATCGTTGAGGATGCATTGACCGAAGAGCAAAAACAAAAGCAAGACAAACGAGAGAAAATGTTTTTGCTTACCCAGTTTGCCAGTGATCATTACGCAAAAAATTTATTAGAGTCGGAAGAAGGAAAATTAATAGGGTATTCCTATTTTAAGGAACGAGGTATATCCGATGAAATGATCGAAAGATTTTCCTTGGGATATAGTTTTGAACAGCGCGATGGATTTACTAAGCAGGCAATTGAAAAAGGGTATGGGGAGAGTATACTAAAAGATTGTGGGTTATGTATTCAAAAAGAAGGGCGTAAAGCTATTGATCGATTTTACGGGCGTGTAATTTTCCCTATTCAAAATTTGTCAGGAAGAGTACTAGGTTTTGGTGCGAGGACTTTAAAAACAGAAAAGAAGATTGCTAAATATTTAAATTCTCCCGAAACTGAAATATACCATAAAAGCAAAGTCTTGTATGGGTTGTATCAGTCAAAAAGAAGAATTTCTCAAGACAACAATTGCTTTTTGGTAGAAGGTTACACTGATGTCATTTCGTTGCATCAAAAAGGAATTGACAATGTGGTCTCTTCTTCGGGGACTTCTTTGACTGAGGATCAAATAAAATTGATAAAAAGATTTACTCCAAACATTACCATATTGTTTGATGGAGATGCAGCAGGTATTAAGGCTTCGTTCAGAGGTATAGACATGTTATTAAAACAGGACATGAACGTGAAGGTTGTCTTATTCCCTGAGGGAGAGGACCCTGACAGTTTTGCGCGAAATAATAGCACTTTTGATTTAGAAAATTTCTTAAAGGACAATGCGCAAGATTTTATTCAGTTTAAATGTTCTGTGCTGATGGAAGACCTTGGGAATGACCCCTTCAAAAAGGCAGAGTTAATTAAAAACATAGTAGAGAGCGTTTCCTTGATTTCGGATAATATTACTAGGTCTGTGTATGTAAAAGAGGCGGCATTGTTGCTAGAAATAGAAGAGCAAACTTTACTGAACGAATTGTTATCAATTAGGGGTGCAAGGAGTAGTTCGGAAAGTAGATTTGTAGCAAATAAAAACAGTGAAATTCCTGATTTTCCCTCTCCACTAGTTTCTAATAATTTTCAATCTCAAGAGGAACAGGAACAAAAAGATTCCAAATTAGCAGTAAGGAAAAAGTATGTTTCGGAAAGAGAAGTGATACGGATATTGTTGCTTTGGGGACACATGACATTAGTTTTTCCTTCCTCAGACGAGGAAGATTCAGACGAGGATAGTAGAAAGGAAGTTGATTCGGACACTGAACAAGAAACAAAGGAAGAGTCTGTGCAGGAAATAGAACTTTCAGTTGCTGAATACATTATCAGGGACCTAGAAGAAGATGAGCTTTCAATGAATGATCCTGTTTATCAGGAGATATATGCCACTTTTAAAGAAAGGCTATCTCAAGATGAAATACCAACAGAAATGTATTTCATGAAAAATGAAAATCCAGAAGTAGTTAAAATGGTGATTGAAATTGGTGAAGAAAAATACGAACTAAGTGAAAACTGGAAGAAGCATTTGATTTATGTTGCTTTGGAGGTTGACCAATTGAAGCTGGCTATTTCGGTAGCCTGTAATCGGTTAAAGTTGGAACAGACAACACAGTTAATAGATGATATTCAAGAGAGAATTAAAAATACTTCTCAGGATAGTACCATTGACATTGATGTTGAAATGTTAAACATCAGCAAGCTTCTGGCAATCAAAAAAGTAATTTCGGAAGCCTTAGGAAGGACATAAGAATAGCACAACAGTAGAGTTACGTTTTAATGTCCATTTTTTCAGCCATTTTCTTTCCGAAAACTCTCATTTCAGCAGCTACTTCATTTTCACCTGTAGCTCTTTCTAACCCATCAGCCATTGTCATTAATGTTTGAAAATACATCATTTTCATTTCTTCTACGTACATTTCCTTCGTCCACAAATCTATTCGCTTAGTTAATTTTTCATTTTTGTCCCAAACGGAAATCAGTAGCGATTTAATGTCCTCTCCGTCCTCTTCGTTTTCTGAAGAATTCCATCTAATCTTTTCAGGAACATTATTTTCATCGAGTGTAACAGTGAATTTAATTTCTTTTTGCATTTAAAATTGGTGTTTTAATTTTTTGGTTTGTATTTCGATCCTTGAAAAACGTCCATCGCAGGAGTGGAGTTTAATAGTTTTTCTAAACTTAAATTTGGGTTATTTTCCATGTATTGACTTACTATTCTGTAACCAATCCAAACACCTGCTCTGCCAGGAGATTCTCTTTCTAAGGAAGACACAAAAGGTTGGTCTTCAATGTATTTTTTGTACTCGTGGTAGT
>JBLIAZ010000064.1:0-12529 GCA_047631875.1 Saprospiraceae bacterium | reverse complement strand
GGGGTTATTATCTTCGTTTAAATTCGTCGATACCCTTTTGAAGAAATGATCTGTATTTTTCCGCATCAGTTGTATAGCTTTGTTTCTGCGTCAATATCTGTTCATCATGACCTAGCAGAACGTAGAGTGGTTGAGTGATCTCACCATATTTAGTAATTTCTAACTCAGCCCATTTCCCTCCATAAGTATTTATTTCTTTCCCATTTCTAGGAGAAGTAAATTTTTCAGCATCAGGTAATTTCTTACGAGAATCAACATACAAACTCACTAAAACAAACTCGTTCCTAATCAAAGAATCTATTTTTGGATCAGACCAAACATTTTGTTCCATGTACCGGCAATTAACACAGGTCCATCCTGTGAAGTCAACAAACAAAGGTTTGCTTTCTGCTTTTGCAATTTTTAAAGCCTCGTCATAATCATGATAACATTGAAGCCCATTAGGACAGGTATCTCTTTCCACGTTTGAATTATTTTCCCCATCTAACAATGACTTAATCCATTCCGTTCTATAAAATGTTGGAGGCAAAACACCACTTAGCAATTTCAAAGGAGCACCCCACAATCCTGGCAACATGTATATCGTCAACGCAATAAAAAATAGACCAAATAATCGACGAGGTATTGATAATTTCAGCAACTTACTATCGTGAGCAAATCTTATTTTACCAAATAAATACAAGGCAAGAACTACAGCAATTACTATCCAAAGCACAATAAACAATTCTCTCGTTATGATATGAGCCTGATAAACCAAGTCAGCATTTGACAAAAACTTTAAGGCTAACGCTAACTCCAACAATCCCAAAACTACCTTTACAGAATTCAACCACCCACCTGATTTAGGCAACTTATTCAACCAATTTGGGAAAATAGCAAACAAAGTAAACGGAAAGGCTATCCCTATACCAAAACCTAACATACCAAGAAAAGGACCTAAACCTCCACCGCTAACTGCAGCCTGAACAAGTAAAGTTCCTATGAGGGGACCAGTACAAGAAAATGATATTAATGCAAGAGCAAATGCCATGAAAAAGATACCAATCCACCCTCCTTTATCAGCTTTGCTGTCTATCTTATTGACAAATGCACTTGGGATGGTAATTTCAAAAAAACCTAAAAAACTGATTGCAAATACCACTAACAAAACAAAAAAGGCGATATTAAAAACAGGACTACTTGCCATTTTGTTAAGTACTTCCTCTCCAAAAATTAAAGTTATACCCAATCCTAAACTAACATAAATCACTACTATTGAAACCCCATACACAAAAGCCTTAAAGACACCACTACTCTTCTTTTGGGCTTGCTTGGTGAAGAAAGTCACAGTCATTGGAATCATTGGAAATACGCAAGGGGTTAACAACGCAAGCAGACCGGCACCAAGACCAGCTATAAATATCCAGATTGAACCACCTGAAGAAGTATTACCTAAGGGGATAGTAATTTCGAACACTTCTGTTTCTGGAGCCAGACAACCTCCATCTTTACAAGCTTGAGTTTGGACACTTACTGTTGCAATAACCTCTTTACTATAGGTATTGGACAGACTCTGCGAAAAAACCACTTTACCTTCATGATATTTTATATCAACTTCAAAAAGGGAATCGAACATCACATGAGGTTCAGGTTCAACGACTGTTCCATTCACAGTAAGACCTGGTTGAGGAGCAATAATAATCGTTGTAGGCAAACCAAGGTCACCTTGAACAATTGTTGGGTATATATGCCAACCGCTGTCTATATCACATGTAAATTCTAAACTGACTGTTTCGCCTTCTTGTGAAACATTGTAAGACCAATTGTATGGTAAATCTTGTGCATTTACAAGAACTGAAAATGATAAAATGATAAAAAATAATAATTTTTTCATGCTAACACCAAAGGTAAAAAATACACCTTATGCACATCTATAATATATCTTAAATAAAAATGATAAAAAGATTTAGAAAAAACCAATTTTGTAGATGGCCTTATTTGGAATAAGAACCCCTCCCTTAAGCGTAACATTTCTTTCTGTAGCTGCCCATACTGTAGCTTCTACGATGTATTTACTTCCTCCCGCATCAGCAAAGTAAATTTTAATGTTCGATTTGCTTTGCGCCCCAAGTGCTTGAGCTCTCTGTAAGTCAATCTTACGTTTTCCAATGTCGCTCTTTTCTGTCAATACATCTTGCATATCAAAAGTCAAAGTTGACACATTCTCTTTTGGAAATTTTACAGCATCTAAAGGTTTGGTTGCGGTTTTTGTCATAGTTAATTATTTTGCTTTAAATATTCGCTTTATATAAGTATACGGTGAAAGTCCCGAAAACGTTATGTTTTTAAACAATTATTTTATTATTTCTTTAATTCTTTTACACAATTCATCGGATCTTTGTGTCCCAATCCGGTACTTTAGTCCCTCTTTATCAGTAAGTTCCACCGCCCATGTTCCAGAAGTAAAAAATTTAATTTTACCTTTTAAATGCAAGTTATAAACTGCTCTATTCAGCATGAATTTTGAATATTTTACTTTCTCACAACTCTGAATATTCTTTAAGTCAATCTTAACCATTCTAGTTGTCCAAAATCCGCTCAGTAATAAAAACTCATCTTTTATCTCTGTTTTGATGTGCAGCACAAAAAACAGCATTAAGGAAATCACCAACACCGAAATCCCAAGTAATAAAAAAAGAGCGGAACTGTCATCCACCACACTGCTAGCGTCTGCCAAGAAATACGACATCAAACATCCACCTGCAATGATCACTCTAACCAGTAAATTAAACTGATTGTAACCCAAGTATTGTTTTTCTTCGAATTGCTTTTCCATTACTTCCTAATACTGCACTTTAATTTCAATAATTTCCTTTACTTGATCAGTAACCTTATATCGGTCATCCAACCTGTTTCCAATAATCCAAATTATGCTTTTTTCATCACATAACAACCATATCTGTTCCTTATCTCCTCTGGAAAATTTATTGTCTATAAAATAGTCGCTTAATTTCTTTTTATTTGACATTCCGAGAGGAAAAAAAACATCGCCATGTTCCCAACGTCTTATGAATAGCTTCCCTTCCACCTTCTTCATGTCAATCCAAACCACGTTATTTGAAACAGGAATTTTCATAGATCTATCGTATGGCAAATTCATGACGTTTAATGTAATCGGAAGATCCATTTCAGTGATGTAATATTTTATCTTTTCGGCTTTGACCTTTAAAGTCAAAACCCACTCCCCTCTGTCAAATAGCAATCGGTGAGTACTTGACAACAATACAGCTCCATTCCTATGTGATTTGTTTTTTGACACAACACCCTGCACATCCGCGTATGAAAACCCGATATTGTTAAGGTAGTATGTCAAAAAGCTTTCTTCTCCTGCGTCAGAAATCTCATCAAAAATAAAATGCGCCACATCTTTCACAACCCAACCTTTTAGCCACAGATGATAAGATCTTTCCCAAAAATCTTGAACTTGCTTTAAATGAGTAACTGTTTTACTAAACGAGCGATGAAAAGAAGGGTTTAAAGACTTGAATTCTGGCACTATTGAATGCCTTATTTTATTCCTTAAATACACCTCTTTTTCATTGCTACTATCGTCTTTGAATTTAAGATTATTCCCTTCCGCATAGCTAGTAATTTCATCCCTTGTAACTGACAAAAGTGGTCTTACTATGCCGCCTCTTTTCTTTGGAATACCAAGGAGTCCTTTTAAACCTGTACCCCTTGAAAAGTTAATGAAAAAAGTTTCAACTTGATCATCTAGCTGATGAGCTGTGATGATTAAATTAAGCCTCAAACCTTGTTTCAACTCACGAAACCAATCATACCTTAAAGACCTAGCAATCATCTGTATACTTGACCCTATTTCGTTTTTAACTCCAGATGTATCAAATCGTTTTACGTGACACTCAACACTCCACGCTCTGCACAGTTCTTGGACAAAATCAGTTTCGTCATCTGACTCTTTCCCGCGTAAATTAAAATTACAATGGGCTACGGTAACTTGGTAACCTAAGTTGATCAAAACATGAAGTAGCACAACCGAATCTCTGCCTCCGCTCAAACCCAATAAAAGCTTGTCTTCTTTATTAAAAAGACCGTTTTCATCTATGTAATTTTGAACTTTGTTTAACATGCAACCTGTATACATTTAATTAAAGAACTAAGGTAAAAATGTATTTGATTAATTACTAAAGCCTGTAGTTTTTATTATTTTCGCAGGCAACCAGAATAAAATGAATCGAAAAGTCCTTGCTGCAAAATATTTATTTGCTGATTACTTCAGTAGTGTTGTCGCTTGGCTTACGTTTTTTCTTTTTAGGAAAACCTTCATTGAAAAGCAACATAATTTTGAATTAGTTCAGTTAAAATCCGACGAACAGTTCTGGTACGGAATAGTCATCATTCCAGTATTTTGGGTTGTCTGCTACGGAATGGCAGGATTTTATCATAAAGTTTACCGTAAATCAAGACTTACAGAATTCATTACAACCTTTTACGTGTGCTTGGTCGGATCATTGCTGATTTTTTTCGCTTTACTTCTTGATGACAACCTTAACCATGACTACAAAGCTTATTACAAGTCCTTGATGGCACTGATGAGTTTTCAATTCATCTTAAACTATTTGCCAAAATTTTTTATCACTTCCTCAGTCACGCACAAAATTCACAACAAGAAATATGGATTTAACGCCATCATCATAGGGCAGAGTGAGAAAGCGCTAAAACTTTACAATGAACTTGAAAACTCGAAACGCTCAGCTGGTTACTTTTTTAAAGGGTACTTGAGCGTCAAAAGCTCTGTAAACGAAAGTTTAGCTTCGAGCCCATTGTCAAAACTAGGAAACATTGAAAATCTGTTGGAAGTAATTCAAAAACACGAAATAAAAGAAGTGGTGATTGCCACCGATAAAAGAGAATTAGAGTCCATTAACAAGCTTATCAGTGATTTACAAACATGTGATGTAAACATCAAAATAATCCCAGACATGCACAACATATTGACGGGTCAGGTTAAGATGAACTCAATCATGCATGCCGCTTTAATTGAAATTGATTTTGACAGCACCCCCCACTGGCAAAAGGTCAGCAAGAGGTGTTTTGATATTTTCTTATCTTCCTTTTTTTTGGTATTGCTTTCGCCAGTTTACTTAACCTTGGCGATCCTAGTAAAAAGTGAGTCTAACGGCCCTATATTCTTTAGACAAGAAAGAATTGGAAAAAAGGGCAAGCCTTTTTTTATCATCAAATTCAGATCGATGTACACCGATGCTGAAACCCAAGGTCCACAATTATCGAAAGACAACGACAGCAGAATCACTTCGATTGGAAGAATTTTACGTAAAACTAGAATGGATGAAATCCCACAATTTTACAACGTGTTAAAAGGAGAAATGTCCATTGTAGGACCCCGTCCAGAGCGAATCTACTTCATTAATTTAATTTATGAAAAAGCTCCGCAGTATAAGTTTTTGTACAAAATAAAACCAGGAATTACCTCATGGGGGCAAGTGAAATTTGGTTATGCAGAAAACGTGGATGAAATGATTGAACGACTAAAATTTGATTTGATTTACTTAGAAAACAGGTCTTTTTTAGTTGATGTAAAAATATTAATTTACACTGCCCTTGTGATTCTTCAAGGTAAAGGGAAATGATTTAAGTTTGTATTATGCCAAAAATTGCCATTCAAGGAATTGAAACCTCATTTCACGATGTTGCAGCCAAAAAATATTTTGGAGAGCACATCGAGCTAGATGAATGCATGAGTTTCACAAAATTGTGTGAATCATTGAAATCAAACGGATCTGACTTTGCTGTCATGGCTATCGAAAATTCTATTGCTGGTTCCCTACTTCAAAACTATGGCTTATTACAGGAATACAACTTTCATATCATCGGTGAAGTGTTCTTAAGAATTGAAATGAATTTAATGTCCTTACCCGGACAAAAACTGGATGACATCAAAACGGTGCAATCTCATCCAATAGCCATACGACAATGTAGTAAGTACTTGCAGCGGTTAACCGGTGCAACTTTACTTGAAAAAGAAGATACAGCAGCATGTGCGCAAGAAATAGCTGAAAAACAACTTGAAGGTTTTGCCGCAGTGGCAAACATAGCAGCAGCAGCAAAATTTGGGTTAAATGTGCTAGCCAAAAACATTGAAACCAATAAAAATAATTTCACAAGGTTTGTGGTACTAGGAAAATCAGCCAATGAAAATAAAAAAAATAACAAAGCTACTTTAATGTTCAGCCTAAATCACGAACAAGGTAGTTTAGCCGCAGTGCTTAATCTTTTCACTGAACACAAGATTAACCTTACAAAAATACAAAGTGTTCCAATTGTAGGCCTTCCTTACAAGTACAATTTTCATGTGGACATTGAATGGAGCGCATACGACAATTTTCAATCAATAAAAAAAAGCATTGTATCCTTAACCGAAAATTTTCAAGTGCTAGGCGAATATACTCACGGTGATTTTGATTCGATAAAGAACACTTAAAACAAATAGTGTCTACAAAATTAATTTTCAGACACTATTTACATTCTGTATATCTTTCGTAGTTTTGCCTCATGAAATATAATGAGGATGTCTTTAAGAAAATCGTTGCCCATTGTAAGGAATATGGCTTCGTCTTTCAATCAAGTGAAATATATGATGGATTGGCTGCAGTTTACGATTACGGTCAAAATGGAGTTGAATTAAAAAACAACATCAGGGATTATTGGAGAAAATCCATGGTTCAAATGCATGAAAACATTGTAGGATTAGACGCCTCTATATTCATGCACCCCACCACATGGAAGGCTTCCGGACACGTTGATGCTTTCAACGATCCATTGATTGACAACAAAGACTCTAAAAAAAGATACCGTGCAGATGTGCTTGTAGAAGAATACATTGCGAACAAGCTTGAAGCTAAAATCAACAAAGAAGTGGCTAAAGCTTCTAAAAGGTTTGGTGATGCTTTTGACAAAGACGAATTCATTTCAACAAACCCTCGTGTAATTGGCTATCTAGAAAAAATAAAGGAAGTTGAGGCTAGGATGAAAGACGTCATGGAAAAGGAAGACTGGACCGCCTTTAGACAGTTAATTGAAGACTTAGAAATTGCATGTCCTGTCAGCGGTTCAAAAAACTGGACAGACGTACGTCAATTTAATTTGATGTTTGCAACAGAAATAGGATCGCTTTCAGACGGTTCAAGCAAGGTGTACCTACGTCCTGAAACGGCCCAAGGAATTTTTGTAAACTATTTGAACGTTCAAAAAACTGGACGAATGAAAATCCCATTTGGAATTGCTCAAACGGGAAAAGCGTTCAGGAATGAAATAGTAGCTCGTCAATTTATTTTTAGGATGAGGGAGTTTGAACAAATGGAAATGCAATTTTTCGTTGCCCCAGGTGACGAAATGAAATGGTATGACCATTGGAAAGAAAAAAGGATGAAATGGCACTTGGCTTTGGGTTTCGGCCAAGATTCTTACCGATTTCACGACCACTTAAAATTAGCACATTATGCCAATGCTGCCTGTGACATTGAATTTGATTTCCCTTTCGGGTTTAAAGAATTGGAAGGAATTCACTCCAGGACTGATTTTGATTTAAAAAGCCATCAAGAATTCTCCAAAAAGAAATTACAATATTTTGATCCTGTTAGGAATGAGAATTACGTTCCATATGTAGTAGAAACTTCAATTGGTTTGGATAGGATGTTCCTAGCAATACTGTCAAAGTCTTATTGTGAAGAAGAATTAGAAAATGGTTCCACTAGAACAGTACTGAAACTTCCTGCATTTTTAGCTCCATATAAAATAGCGATACTTCCTTTAACTAAAAAGGATGGATTGCCTAATAAGGCTAAGGGAATCATGAAGCAATTGAGGTTGGACTTCTCCTGCTATTACGAAGAAAAGGATGCTATTGGGAAAAGGTACAGAAGACAAGATGCAATTGGAACTCCATTTTGCTTGACCGTAGATCAACAAACACTGGAAGACAATACTGTTACATTAAGAGACAGAGACAGTATGGAACAACAAAGAATATCGATTGACATGCTGCCTAAAATTTTAAGTGAAAAAGTGGACGTAAAAGAGGTTTTAAGAAGCTTGATTTAAGCACGTGTTTCGTTAAAACCATTGTTATTTTGGGAGTATCCCATGAATCTTACTTGACAAAAGTGGGACAATCGTTGAATGACCCCTCTACTTATTCATAAAAACATTATTTTAACAGGCACAAAGTACTATTCATGAAAAAACATTTTGCTTATTTTTTTAGTGTGATTCTTTGCCTATCTGTTCATTCAAAAGAACTTGACAGCTCGATCGATTCTAAGCCAGAATACTTAATTAAAAATGGAAAATTCGCATCAGCGTGGACAGAAATAAACAAAAACAACAATGACAGCTCAGCGTTATCAGTCATTAAAAAATCAACGTTTTGTTTAAAATATTTCTCTCACACTTCTTACCATTTAAAATTCTATTTTGTTGACATAGACTCAAACGAAACTTTACTAAGCTATCGTCAAAAAGAATTGTCAACCGGCGAATTATTTGCAAGTTTCAATCCTGAAAAAGAATTACTCAAAGCCTTAAGAAAAGATGAAAGTAATCCCGAATTACATTTTGCTCTAGGCACTTATTACTATGATGTTTTTTTAAGTTACCACAACAAATGGAAAAAAGGGACAAAGGAAACCATGGCTCTGTTTTACTACCATTTCATGGAAGCATACAAGCAAAATAAAAAATCACATTTAAGTTGCTACGCCATCAGTTATTTCCATCAAAGTAGGAGAACTAATGCTAAGGCTAAAAGTTTTTTGCTCGAAGCTTTAAAAATCAATCCCAAATATGCTGCTGCTCATTACAATTTAGCCTATTCATATAGTGTAGAAGACAGCACGGAACTTGCCATTACACACGCTAATGAAGCCTACAAAAACTACGAAATTCAAAGCTTAAAAGCTGAAGCCGCATCTATGTGTGGTATTCTTTACGGTGATTTAGGAAAGCACGAAGACGCCGTAAACTGGATGTTGATCTCGGATGCATTAGCTCCAGGAAATGTCATGTTATACGAAACTTTACTTACAAGCTATTTAGCATTAGGCAAAGATCTCGAGGCAGCACTGATTGCGAAAAACCTTTATGCGTATGACTGGCGTACAGGGAGGGTATTTAATTCCATCCTTGATGCTTACATGGCAGTAAAGAAAACAACCGCACTTCAATTGTTTTTAGAAAATGAAATTGAATCGGAACCTGTGGACAAGGAATACCAAGGTTTTACTTACATGCATTTAACACAAATGCACCTTAATTTGGATCAAGGAAAACAAGCAAAGGAAAACTTAGTCAAGGCAAAAGCTTCGTTTGACATCTGTTACGACAAAGACCATGCGATCTATCGGGTACTTGAAAAGTTAGATAGGACTATCAAGAAATAACATTTAATTCAGCTTATTTTCTAATCGGACTTTGTTACTTAAATTTCACAATTACTTTTTGTCCAAACGGGGCTACATCAACAAGTAAATCCTTGATGTCTGACACAAAATTTAAGTTTCGTCCTGCTTGATAAACAGACATGACCTCTCGTCCATTCAATTTGATTTTGACTGTTAAATCTTGGTCGTATTTTTTCTCATCTAAAAAATGTCTAACACTGAAGCTCAACTTGTTTTTGCTCTGAGACAGTATTTTTATGGTAGCATTTGCCTTTTCTTTGTGATACTGAATTGCATCTTCAAAAGTACATATCCACAGGTCTTTTTTATGGGAATTTAAAGTATCTAACATCTTACTCAAAAACTGCTCAGGCATTCCATCCCATCCCTTTTTAATGCTATCGTTATAAATCGAATGAATCATGAATGTGAGCAGTCCACCTCCTTTTTTTGCATACCCCAACCATTCACCCACTTTTGAACTGCTCAGAATTCTCCACACCCTGACAGTTTTAATTCGATAATAATCGTCCTCGGTCACAACAAAATCGTACTTAATGTCGTCTTCATTGGCCGACGAAACACCCCGAGCACCGATGTGATGTCTTTTCAAATAATTGATAATTTCAGGATTTTTAGTTCCAAGGGGATACGCAAAAGTGAGCGACCTCCCGTTTGCCACAGAATCAAGGATGAAATTCCTGGTTGTTTTTATTTCGGTTTTTGCTTTTTTGAATGGTATTGCTGTTAAATCAGGATGAGTAACCGTGTGATTGGCAATTTCAACATCACTGCTTTGGGCCAAATTTAGTTGTTTAACTCCGTTCCTATGGACATTATTTAAGGTGATAAAAAAAGTAGCAGGAATGTTTTTTTTGATCAACATAGGAACAACAATATCTCCATGACCTTTTAGCCAATCATCAAAAGTAAGTACTACAGCCGCTTTCCTATCACTTTTCCAATTACATATAGATAGGTCTTGAGCAAATATTCCCTTAGCAACGAACATTGAAAACATAAAGAGAAATTTCATAACAGCAATAATTTGTCATAAAAATATGAATAATAACTGTATCGTTTCGACACAATTTTTAATTTAGTAAGTTGGGTTGGATTCTAAATCAATTTGAGTATACTTAAATAAAAATCACGCATCATGTTTGAATTAAGTGAAGAGCAAAAAATGATTAAGCAAAGCGCCAAGGAATTCGCTAAAACAGTGTTGTTTCCAGGTGTCATTGACAGGGATGAAAAACAAGTTTTCCCTACCGAGCAGATCAAAAAAATGGGAGAACTTGGATTCATGGGGATGATGGTTGATCCAAAATATGGTGGTTCTGGTCTAGATACGATATCATACGTTTTAGCGATGGAAGAAATTGCTAAAATAGACGCATCAGCGGCAGTTATCATGAGTGTGAACAACTCCCTTGTTTGCTGGGGAATACAAGAATTTGGAACAGAAAATCAAAAACAAAAATATTTAAAGCCATTAGCAAGCGGAGAAATTCACGGCGCCTTTTGTCTTTCAGAGCCTGAAGCTGGCTCAGATGCCTCTGCACAGCAAACTACGGCTATTAAACACGAAGACCACTATTTGCTAAACGGAACAAAAAACTGGATTACAAATGGAAATTCAGCTTCAGTTTACATTGTCATTGCTCAGAGTAATTCAAGTAAAAAGCATCGAGGAATCAATGCTTTTATAGTTGAAAAAATCAGTGAAGGAATTCAGATTGGACCAAAAGAAAACAAAATGGGTATTCGAGCTTCCGACACACATTCCATCATGTTCAATGACGTCAAAGTTCCTTTCGAAAATAGGATTGGAGATGAAGGGTTTGGTTTTTCTTTCGCAATGAAATGTCTAAGTGGCGGACGAATCGGGATTGCATCGCAAGCTTTAGGAATAGCTGCTGGTGCATTTGAGTTGTCAGTAAAGTATGCTAACCAACGGAAATCCTTTGGTAAGGAAATCATCAAGCACCAGGGAGTAGCATTTAAATTGGCTGACATGAAAACCAACATCGAAGCAGCAAGGCTAATGTGTTTAAAGGCTGCTTGGCTAAAAGACACTTCAAAAGATTACACCTCGGCCAGCGCCGAAGCGAAATTATTCGCTTCACAAGTAGCAATGGACACCACCATAGAAGCAGTGCAAGTACACGGAGGTTATGGGTTTGTAAAAGAGTTTCACGTGGAAAGAATGATGCGTGACGCAAAAATTACTCAAATTTACGAAGGGACCTCTGAGATTCAAAAACTTGTCATAGCCCGAGACTTAATCCAATAACTTCAATTTTGTGAGTGCAAAAATCAAGGTCATCGCTAATTTTTACAACCGATTGATACTAGTTTACAACCCAGTACTTGAATTGCTTTTTAAAAAGGGAAGAAAAATTACTGCAGATGAATTAAACAAGAAACCATGTACAGTCCTTGAAATCGGGTGTAATCAAGGCCAACTTGCAATACGCTTGAATAACAACGTAACATATACTGGTATTGACGTGGCAGACAAGGTTATCGTGAGAGCCATAAAAACCTTCAGTAAAAATCAAAACATAAATTTCCTCACGGCAGACGGTGAAAACAACAAATTTAAAGACGAATCATTTGACATAGTTACCTTGCTTTATGTTTTATCAGTGAGCCCCAACCCCAATACGTTACTCTCCGAAAGCTGGAAGCTATTAAAGCCCGGAGGAAAACTTCTTGTGGTCAATCATTTCTCGAATGCTATTTTGTTTAAAATATTAGACACTCTATTAAAAAAGTTCTTTTATGCTGGAGTGAACTTTTATTTTCCAATTTCTCTTATCAATCAATCGAAAGGCTTTAATATTGTAAAACAAAAAAAAATCAACTTCTTTTGGACCTACCTGGAATTAGAAAAAATATAATTTTTAGTCTGTTTTCTATTCTGCTACCAATTTTCCTGTCAGGCACTATATACCTGTTTTTTAGGACTTCTGAAACCGTAATTCACCAACTATTTCAAGACCTGTTTCATAGTAGCATACTTGTTAATATCAGGTCTTATCTACAAGTGAATTTTTCATTTATCC